>JAAZGF010000045.1 GCA_012511375.1 Candidatus Dojkabacteria bacterium
AATGAGTTTGTCACTATTGAGAAATATGTAAGTGCAGGTGAGCCTAATGATAATCATTCATATGGTAATTTAGAATACATATCAGAACTTTTTAAGAGTTTAATTGATTAAAAACTCTTTAATTTCATTGTTAGTTAGTGTAAAATAGTGGAGTTTATGAACAAATATCTTAAAAAAATACTTTTAATTGTCTCCTTTCTTTTGTTGTTAATTATTCCTAATAGGGGAGTATTTGCACAAGAGGATACTACTACTGTAGATGAGTCAGTAAATATATATTTCTTTTGGGGAGTAGGGTGTCCTCATTGTGAGAAAGAGAAAGTATTTCTAAAGGAATTAAAAAAGAACTATCCTCAGGTAAATATATTAGATTTTGAAGTATGGAATAACAAAGAAAATCTAGATTTAATGACTCAGTTTGCTAAAACATTAGATGTAGATGTAAGGGGTGTTCCTTTTACAGTGGTTGGTGATCATCACATAGAAGGGTGGTTGTCGGATGAATATACAGGAAGGCAGTTGGAGGAAGCAGTTAATTGTGCATTGGCTAAGGGGTGTGAAGATTTGGGTAAAGGTTTGATAACGGAAGAAGGAGTAGATGAAGAAGAAAAGGGAGAAAAAGAGATAGTTGGTATTCCTGAAAAAATGGATTTACCTCTAATTGGAGAAATAGAGACAAAGGATTTTTCTCTTCCCTTACTGACGATACTGTTGGGTTTTGTTGATGGGTTTAATCCCTGTGCAATGTGGACACTAGTTTTTCTAATAGGGCTTCTGCTTGGTCTTAAGGATAGGAAAAGGATGTGGGTATTGGGAATAGTTTTCATATTTACTTCTGCTTTTGTATATTTTTTGTTTATGGCTGCATGGTTAAACTTCATTCTCTTTATAGGGATGGTTAATTGGGTAAGGATGCTAATTGGTCTCGTGGCTCTACTTGGAGGTGGATATAGTTTAAGAGAGTTCTGGGTAAACAAAAATGGTAGTTGTAAAGTAACAAACAAGGGTAACAGAAAAGAGGTATTTGAGAAGTTAAAAATGATTACTAAGAAAAAGAGTTTCTGGTTAGCAATAGGGGGAATTATACTTTTAGCATTTGCTGTTAATCTTGTAGAAGCTATCTGTTCTGCAGGTATTCCAGCAGTATATACTCAGATACTTTCTTTAAACAATCTAAGTACGTTAGAGTATTATCTTTACATTTTGCTGTATATATTCTTCTTTATGCTTGATGATTTGATAGTGTTTTTTGTAGCTATGACAACTCTTCGTATGACTGGTGCAAATAGTAAGTATAGTAGATTATCTAGTTTAATAGGGGGGGTATTAATGGTTTTAGTAGGCTTGTTGTTAATATTTAAGCCTGAGTGGTTAATGTTTGGATAATTCTATTCCAATCCTGTTACCTGCAAAGTTTCCATCACTCATGTTAGGTGTACTGAGTAGAGTTTTCATCTTTCCCTATAAGTAGTAGACAGTTATAATCCTCATTTTCGTAATATTTTTCTGATACTACCTCTACATTAATATTTTGTTCTCGTAAATACTCTATAAACTCTGGTGAGTGTCTTCTGCTCCATCCATTATCGGAGATATCTTTTACTAGTCTGTAGTATGGTTTACTACTTCTAGAATACAGTACTGTTTCTCCATATTTCCATAATTTTAAACCTATACCTCTCCCGTTAACGTAGGACTCTATCATACACATATATATGGGAAATGGTCCTAGCTCCTTGATGGGAGGATTGCCACCTTCCATTTCGTTGTTAATACAGAAAGAGTTTAAAGCGTATACCTTATGTGTTGCAACAATACTATTATTTTTATCAAGTAACTGAAGAGACTGTATTGCTATAGGAGCCGTTACTTCCTCTACATTGTATTCGGATAGTATGCTTTCTTTATTTTCCTTTTCCATTACGGGAGTATTATACTATGAGTTGTAAATAAATGATATTACTTCCTCTTTGGGGGATATTTAAATGTTAATGATTTTGAGAATCTAAAACTACCAGAAATTAGTATGTTAAGAGGATTAATGTTTTTTCTTTGTCTTTATCTGGAGTATCTTTTAGATAAGATTGTATTTTTTCTCTCATTTCTAGTTGGAAATAGAAGGAGTTAGATCTATTTTTTAAAAGCCAATTACAGAATTCACTATTTCTTAAAACAGGAATCATACCATCAGAGAAAAGCAAAATTTGATCTCCTTTCTCTAATTTAAGAGAGTAGGTTTGTATAAAAGTACTTACTCCTTCTTCTCCTGTAAAACATCCCCAACCAATGAGTGAACCTTGTTCGTTTTTAGCTTGAGGATTGTTTCTTAAGTAATTACACCAGCATGGTTCCCACTGATTTTCTTCTTTCAGTTTCCCTTTTAGTTCCTCAGGAATGTGTTCCTTTAATCTATTCTCTTCTGACAACACATCTATATATTTACTAGCTTTCTCTATCTGTTCTCTCCATTCAGCTACATTTTTTAATTCTTCTCCTCTTAACACATTAACGTAACAATCTTCTACTCCTCCGTAGTAGAGTGTATTATTAATTATAATTGCTCCCATTCCTACAGTTTCAGCTAAATCATAATTGTTTTCATCGTTGTATTCTTTGCCTAATTTGTCATTAAGTTCTTTAATATTCTGATTACATTTTAGAAGAATTTCTTTAAAAGAATTAATGTTTTGTAATTTTTGGTCTTTTACAAATGCTTCAGTATATTTTATGAAACTCTCACAGAAAGTAGTAGCAGCACAGTAACCATAATCATCAAATGGATACTCCTTTGTATCTCTTACAAGGCATCTAAGTGGAGAGTCTGCAACGGCATATATTTTAAGTTTTTCATTTAATGCCCATGCATCTCCTATCTTTGAAAATGATCCTTTCCCAGCAGGGTTTTCATGATATACAAAAGGTTTCATATATGTCTAGTATATCACACTAGGTAAGAGTGATATATAATGGGATAGGTTAATTTCTTAATTCTA
>JAAZGF010000046.1 GCA_012511375.1 Candidatus Dojkabacteria bacterium
ATAAATGAAAGTGATTACTACTTTGCAGTAAAGGATGACAAAAGCATAAGGTTTGGTTTAGGAGGTATAAAAAACGTTGGAGGAGAGGTAGTCAAATCGATTGTAAAAGAAAGGCAGAAAAATGGAAACTACAAACATTTAGATGATTTTGTATACAGAAACTTTGAACAAGTAAACAAGAAGGCAATAGAGTTTCTAATTATGGCAGGAGCTATGGATAGTTTCGGAGACAGAGCTGCACAGCTCTATGTGCTTCCAGATATATATGAAAGAGAGAAAATAGACAAAAGAGCAGAAGAAATGGGACAAATAGATATATTCTCTTTAGATTTAAATGGAGAACAAAAAAGAAAAGAAGTACCAGAAACAACCCTTCCTTTAAGTATAAAAGCAAACTCCAGCGATACACTGAAATGGGAAAAAGAATTGTTAGGTCTATATTTTTCTAGTCATCCTTTGGATAATTTAGACGATTTCTTTGAAACAAAAGGGGTAATTTCTTTAGAACAAGCACTCGAAGAAGAGAAAGACACAGAACAGGTAGTTCTTGGAGTTATGGTAACAAAGATAAGAAGAATTACAACTAAAAAAGGAGATTTAATGGCATTCCTCTCAATAGAAGATAAAACGGCAAAAACAGATGCTATTGTATTTCCTAAAACATATAAAACTCTTAAAGACTCCTTAGATGAAAATAAAGCAATGCTAGTGGTAGGAAGGCTTAATTTAAGAGACGGAGAGAAAAGCATTGTTATACAAAAAGCAAAACAGGTAGATGAAAAAAAATACTCCTCAAAATTTGATGGAGTTACATTTAAAATAACTACATCACATACCGAGAAGGAAGTCGCAGAGCTAAAAGACTTCATCCAAAACTCTAACGGTACTACTCCTGTTAGGATAATAGTAAAAGACGAATTAAAAACAAAAAGTGTTGTACTAAAAAAGACAATATTAATGGATGAAAAAGCTAAAGAATGGTTAAAGAGGTTCTGATATTGATATAATGAGGTATGGATAAGTTGAAAATAGATCTATTACCACAAAAACCGGGTATCTACAAATTTTTAGATAAGGAGAAAGAAATCCTGTATATAGGAAAGGCTACTAATTTAAAAAACAGGGTTAGGTCATACTTCTCATCCAATCTGTATGATAGGCCCAGAATTAAACAAATTATTCCCCTGATACACTCTATTGAGGTTATAGAGACTAACAATGAAATAGAGTCCCTTGTTTTGGAATCAATATTAATTAAAAAATATAAACCTCTTTACAATACTGAGAAAAAAGATGACAAATCATACGTTTGGATATACATCTCTACAAAAGATATATTTCCAACAGTTAAAATTGTAAGAAAAGTTACTAATACAGAACTTAAAAAGGGAAGGCTCTTTGGGCCATATCCAAACAGCTCCTCCACAAAGAGGATTTTTACATACTTAAGAAAACTGTATCCCTTCTGTACATGTAAAAAAGAAACCAGTAGAGAATGCCTCTACTTTCACTTAGGGCTTTGTCCAGGACCATATAGTGGACATATATCAAAGGACGATTACAGAAAGAATATAAATGAGATTATAAAGTTCTTAGAGGGAAGAAAAAGGGGACAAATAAAAGAGCTAGAGAGAGAAATGAAAATATACTCTCAAGACAAAAAATATGAAAAAGCAGCTGAGTTGAGAGATAAAATTACAGACTTAAAGTATTTAGGGGAGAGCATAGATTTTGTTTATGAAGATACGGAAAAAAGTTATCTAGAAAGAAGAAAAGAAACGTTAAAAAGAAGTTTTCTTGCTCTTAAGACAGAGATAGGGGTAAGAACTTTAAGTAGGATAGAGTGTTATGATGTCTCCAACATACAAGGGAAAAATGCATATGTATCTATGGTTGTCGCTGAGGATGGAATTATTAATAGGAGCCAATACAGGATATTCAAAATAAAAGGAGAAGAGAAACCAAATGATCCTCTAATGCTAAAAGAGGCAATAAGCCGTCGATTTGATATAAAAAACAGAGAGAAATATGACAAACTTCCTGACCTTGTATTAATAGATGGAGGGAAAGCACAACTCTC
>JAAZGF010000047.1 GCA_012511375.1 Candidatus Dojkabacteria bacterium
TTGGTTTTGCACTACACATCTTAAAACTTTTAAGAAAGAACCCAGATGCAAAGGTCATTATCCATAGTAGGCACTTAACAAGTAGCATTATTACTGCTTTACTCTGTATATTATTAGGTCACAAATACACCCTTATTGAACATAATGCTGACAAAGCTTTCTTCAGCACAGAATTTACAACTAACTTGGCGAGTTGGGCAGATAGGAATATATTTAGAGTTGTTCCTAAATATGCAGAGAATATAATCGCTGTGTCTGAAACGGGTAAAAAATGGATTGCTAAAACCTTTAGGATTCCTGAAGATGATATTGAAGTGATATATAATGGGTACGAAGCAAAGGAAATAAAGAATTCTTTCTCTAACAAAGAGAATATGGTGATATGGGCTGCTAAATGGATAGAGGTTAAGGATCCAAGTACAGCATTAAGAGGTTACAAGAAAATCGCAAAAACTTACCCTAATTGGAAATTCATATTAATAGGGGAAGGTAAGTCATTAAAGAAATACAATAAGCTTCCTAAAAACATTGAAATCATTCCTGAATTTCTAAAACAGGAGGATCTTTTCAGACTTCTTAAGAAATCTAAGATTTACATTAACTCTTCCTTAAGTGAGGGATTGGCTTTAGGTATCTTGGAAGCTTCTGCTTTTGGTAATATTCCTGTTCTTTCTAATGCACCAAGTAACAGGGAGATTGCAAAAGTATTAGGCACAGAAGAATACATATTTACAAGAGGTAACGCAGCTGACTTATCTAGAAAATTAAAAGATGCTATAGAAAACAGTAAAGATATGGATAAGCATAAAGAGAGAGCAAAAAGAACTAAAGATTATTTTTCTAACAAATCTATGGTTGACAGATATTATGAATATATTTTCCATGACCATCTCTATGCAGAGAACATTACTAAGCTTTCAATAGTCATACCTGTTTACAATGAGGAAGGAACAATAACAGAACTTCTTGAAAAAGTTAGTGCTGTTGAACTTCCAAAAGGTATTAGAAAAGAGATAATAATTGTTAATGACTCCTCTACAGACAATACTGCTGAATTAGTTACCTCCTTTATTGAGAAAGCTAATTATGGGGATTCTGAATACAAACTTTTGCATAACAGTAAAAACTTCGGTAAATCTCAAACAGTAAAGCATGGGGTATTACATAGTACAGGAGATCTTGTTGTTACCCAAGATGCAGATTTAGAATACAAACCTTCTGATTTAGCTAGATTTGTTAATACTTTTGTTTCAGAACCATATACTGATTTAATATATGGAAATAGGTTTAACAAAGAGAATGCCTTTATAAACAAGACTCATCTTTTAGGAAACAAGTTTGTTACAACTGCTTCTAATGTATTTACATTTACAAAAGGTTTTAGAGTTAAAGATATGGAAACTTGTTACAAGATGGGTAGAGGAGATATAGTCAGAGATGTATTTTCTTCCTTGGTATCCACAACAAACTTTGGGTTAGAACCTGAATCAACTGCTAAGTTTGCTGCTTACAGGAAATTAAATAAGAAGAGACTTAATGTTAAACAGTTAGATATATATTACAAGCCCAGAACAGAAGAGCAGGGGAAGAAAATGAAATGGTTTAAACACGGATTTGAGGCTATACAGGAAATTATTAGATTCAATATTACTAAAAAAGGTAATCTTCTACACCCTCAACTGGAAACTATTACTAGGTAATTATTCCTTCTTGACTCTCCTTTCATACTTCTGATAAAGTTAAGGCAGATAATTTTATCTGCCTTTCTTTATGAACATCAATCAATTTCAAGGAATAGAAGAGGAATTTTCCCAACAGAATACAACTCCAGAACAATCAAGCCAACAAGATTTAAATCAGGCACAATTCCCTGATATTCAACCATTTGTTAATCAAGAACCAGAAAGTAGTCCTATGCAATATGTAAAAGAAAATACTCCTAGCAATGATCCTGTGGTTCCTTTTGAGGTAGCTGAAACTGAAGAAACAGATGTAAAATCCTTGAGAGAAGAAGTGGAGACTATTAAGAGTATTCTTCTAGCTCTATTAAACAAGAAAGAAATAAAGGATTTCTCTGTTTTACCTATAGATATGACAAAACCAACATTTGAAGTCTCAAATACTTCTAAAAGGAGTATGATATTCCCATTTGGAGGACCTGCTATTAGATATGGGCTAGATGAATTCAAAAAGGCTTTAGAGAAAGTTATTTCTCTTGATGCAAA
>JAAZGF010000048.1 GCA_012511375.1 Candidatus Dojkabacteria bacterium
AAATGTTGTTAAAAAAAATATTTGTTGTTTTGTTAGTTTTGTTGTCTATTTCCGCCTGTTCAGGAGATCCGTTCTCTTATTCCCCAGGGATTGAGGATAGCTCTCTTCCTGCAGACTTCCTCGTGCAGAAAGCACGGGAGGAAGGGATTGAATATCCCCAACATGAGGTAATAGTAATTGAAGGGCCAAGTCGTCCTTCAGGTGATTACATTTTGCTGACTGTCCTCTATCAAGGAGGGTACCAAACGGCTATCCATTTGGATGGAAAGCAAATTTGTATTTGGGAGGAAGAGATAACATATCCTCTTCAGTATCGGGAGGAGTTTTACCTTCTCTTTACCCCGGACAACTGTCCAGGGCTGCAGGAAGAAATTGTTTGGAATTCAACTTCAACCAACAATCTTTCTGTATGGATTCTTTATGGATCTGAGTTTATACAAATAAGATAAAATAGGCCTAATACCAAAAGGAAGAGAGAAAAAAGCTTCATTGCTTTGTTTTACCCCCCTCTCTTCCTTAGGTCTCCCCATTTTTTTCTTCCCTATGCTAAAATATACACACTAAAATATATCTATATACATATGAACTCTCTAGAAAATCTTTATGATATTGCAATAGTAGGATCAGGCCCAGCCTCTTTTTCAGCAAGTATATATGCAAGTAGATATAGGTTAAAGAACATTATATTTGGTAGACAAATGGGTGGTACCATATCAGATACTCATAAGGTATGTAATTATCCTGGGGTAAGTGATATCTCTGGACTAGAGTTAGCCACAAGGATGTATGAGCAAACAAAAGAACAGGGAGCAGAAATATCATTAGAGAGTGTTAAAGATATTAAAAAAGAGAATAATATTTTTAAATTAATAACAGATGCTGATAAAGAGTACTATTCTAAAACTGTAATAATAGCAACAGGAACTAAGAGGAATAAGTTAGCACTACCAAGAGAAGAGCTATTTCTAGGTAAAGGGTTATCATACTGTGCTACATGTGATGGAATGTTTTACAAAGATAAGGTAGTAGCTGTTATTGGAGGTAGTAATGCTGCTACTATGGCTGCATCTATGCTATCTGATATCGCAAAGCAGGTATATATTATATATAGAGGAACAGAATTACGAGGTGAGCCTGCATGGATAGAGGTTGTTGAAACTAAAGAGAACATTACAGTTCTTTTTGAAACATTAGTAATTGGTTTAGAAGGAACAGATAGATTAGAGAGAGTAAAATTAAGTAAGGCTTACAAAAATTCTTCATATTTAGATGTAGATGGAGTATTTGTGGAAATAGGGTCTGAGCCTAATATTGTTTTACCTATGAAGCTAGGGTTAGAGCTGGACGAAAGACAGTATATTAAGGTAGAGAAGGATCAATCTACCAATATAGAGGGTATATGGGCAGCTGGAGATTGTACAACAGCATCCAATGACTTTAGGCAGGTAGTAACAGCAGTCGCAGAGGGTGCTATAGCTGCAAATTCAATATATGTTTATTTAAGAGAGCACTCTATTCAGAGTCATTAACTCTCTTTCTCTTCTTCTGATTTCCTAAATTGGTACCACTCTTCTAGATAGTTTGAGCTTGACCATACTTTATCTCGACCTACTCCGTATTCTATTTTTCCTCCATACGATTCTATTAAATCGGCCTCTATTTTAAGTGGACTATTTGGATCATGTCTGTTCTTGTCATCCCTATCCCCACCTTTAGTAAATATATCTGGCCTTATAATCTCTAGTACCTCTGAACAGTTAGTAGCGTTTGGATTCTCATGGATAATTACATAATCAACCCCCTTTATTGCATCTACTATATCTGCTCTATCTTTAGCTGGTATAAATGCTTTACCCTTTTTATTTATACATCTACTATCTCCATCAACAATTACAACTAATATGTCACCAAATTTCTTCGAGTCCATAATGCATGACACATGTCCTGGGTGAATAGGGTCAAAGTAGCCTGAGGTAGCCACAATTGTTTTTCCTTTAAATTCAGTCTCTTTTAGTTGTTTAAAATCATCTGCTGATATAACCATATGTATATATGTAATTATTTTAATTAAACCATATTAACATATATTACACCTATAATGAATATATCCTATCTTGTAGTAATTAATTATTTACTTCTTTCATTGTAATACTGCTTATAACTACAAATTGCACATACTACAGGGTCTTGACGGACCTCAGCCCCTTGTATTAGGGTTGTATCCACATACAACATATTGTATATATTTATGAAATGTCCATTTTGTGACAGTGGCTCTACAAAAGTAGTAGATAAAAGAGACAACAGAGACGATAGTTCTACAAGACGAAGAAGACAGTGTCTAAGATGTGGTAAAAGGTTTACCACATATGAAAGGATAGAGAAGGCAGATCTAGATATACAAAAAAAGGATGGTTCTTTAGAAAAATTTGATACAGACAAGATAAGGAAAGGAATAAAAAAGGCTGTTGATAATGAAAAGATAAGTGATGAAGAGATAGAGACCTTTATAGATGATGTAGAAAAACATGTCTTCAACAAGGAGGACATAGTTACATCTAAGGAGATAGGATTAATGACTTTAGAGTGGCTGAAGACAAAAGATGCTTTAGCATATATTCGATTTGCTTCTGTATACAAGGGTTTTAAAGAAGTAGATGAGATTGTAGAAGAAATAAAAAGTTTAAAATAAATATTATAATTTTTAAAAATAGTACAAATGGCTGCCCAAAAAAGAAAATCTTCTAGAATGTTTAAGGTTAAAAAAAGAGATGGTAGGATAGTACCTTTTAGTATAGAGAGATTATCTACAGGTATTTTCATAGCAGCAGAGTGTGTTGGAGGGATGG
>JAAZGF010000049.1 GCA_012511375.1 Candidatus Dojkabacteria bacterium
AGGTATTAAACCAACCAGCATCATCAAAAGATGCTTTCAACATTCCCTCTTTTTGGTCAAAGACATATACTCCTTCTGCTCCTACATGTACAAACTGAGGATCTTTGATTAGCCCATTATCATCTGGTAATGCCTTAACAGACTTGTCATACAAAGACACCCTGTAAACAGCCTTCCTTCCACTATCAGCAACTACTAAGAATTCATTTCTTGCATCATCCTGATAAAAAGCCATAGCAACTGTATTGGATCCCTCTCCAAAGGCTAGTCTTGCATCTACAAAAGTCTCAAACTTTCCATCTTCATCTCTAAACCCTACTCTCTTGTACAGGGAGTCCCCTATCTCTAGAACCCTTTTCTTTAAATCATCTGACTTCTCTAAATCTTTCTCTCCTAACTCTTCAGGAAGTTCCTCTAAAGCCTTCTCTGCTTGATAGAGATATGTCTCTGCAGACGTTCTGTCTGAAACAAAATTGTCTTCACTTTTCCTTAAAAACTCTTCGACTTGAACAAATGCCTCATTGGCCTGTTTACTTACTTCTTTTGCTTTTTTGCCCTTAATTGTAAAGTTTACACCCAACACTAAAAGAATGGCCACAACCAGAAACATAAAGAGAATTTTGAATCTTTTACTCCTAAGATCTTTTGTCTTGTAATTATCTATTCGCATACCCTGTACTCCAACAGGCCTCCTCCTTCTAATACCCATCTCTGAAACTTTTGCTGCTATTCTTTTAAACCACCTTTTCTTTCCTAATACAAGAACAACTCTCTCTTTGAAAGCATCCCATTTCTCTTTTGAAAATTCTTTTACCTTCTCGCAAACTTCTGTAACCTTTGAGTATATTTTTGACAAGAATGGTTTAATCTTTGAAAATTTTTCGTCAAGCTTGTACTTCTCTCTTAGCTCTTTTAAAAAGTTTCCTTTAGGCTCTCTTTCCTCTTCTTCTGGTTTTTTAATCCTCTCAATCCTTGGTATGGGTTTAACCATACTCTTTGCCCTCTCCCTTATCTCCTCCACACCAGAGATCAATAGCTTGTTTTTTTCTTTTGCTTTAGATTGCTCCGTCTCCTGCGCTAAGAAGAGTAAAGCTCTTGTTCCGACAAGTGCCTCCCCTATGGAGTTAAGACTCCTTAGGAGATCTTTTTTATCTTTAAAGTTAGAAAATCTTTTCTCATAGTTTACTAGTAAATTTGCAGAGGATATCATCAAGAGATCATTCTTTTCTAAATTAATTCCTGCTGTACTAGCTCTCTTCTCTTTTAATATTTCAGATATATTTGTTAAAGAATTGTTCTTAAAAACATATATTTCATTCTCTCCAAAAACTCCAACATATGTTCCCTCATCTTTTACCAATGCTATTGTAAAGCTTACATCCACTCCCTTCTCCTCCAACTCCCTATTATTTGTTATTAAATCTTTTACTTTTCTTACTCCTTCCTCTATGGCTTCTTTAAGAGATTCATTTGTAGTTTTAGATGAGGAGTAGAGATATCCATCTACAATACTATTCCATACAAACCTAGAGATTCTTTCTGCATTTATCTTTTTTTCTGATGATATATCTATTAAAGAGTATATATCTCCTTGTTTGTTAACTCTTCTTTCTGTTTTATCATAGTAATGTCTAAAAACAGAGACATATGAGTTATCTCCTTTACTGTTTGATATGTATTGTTGAGCAGTTATTTTCATACTTATGCAAGAATTATGAGTAATACAGCAATGAGAGACACAATAATTGTAGTTACAATATATGCTTTTAAGAGAAGTTTGATTGGCTTGCCTGCAGGGCTACTAAATGTATCTGCCAGTATTTTAACTCTGAGATAGAGTAGAATAACAAGAAGAATGTTCCCTAGGATTAAGAAAAAGAAAGGGATTTTAAAAAGAGTTAAGAGTGAAAAGGAAAGCATGGATTCTCCACTGCTTCCCCAAAAATCTAATATATTATTTCCAATATTCATTATATTTTTCCTTTCTTTCTGTTTTCCAAAAGCTCATAAAGTATATTTTGGACATCTCTAGCCCTTGGTATTTTAGAAAAAACTATTTCAGGATTACTACCTGCTGTTTGTATATGAATGTCAGCTACATCAAAAATACTCCCTTCTATTCCTTTCTGTTTAACCGTTATATCTACTATCTTCTCTAGCCTTGCTTCTGCTACAGAATGAGACATTATATTATGGAAATCAATATCTAAGACTCTCTTGTCCGTAATTATACCTACATTGTAATACCATCTTAAAACAGCAAATATTAGGAATGTTACAACTATCATTACCGCTATTAACATCATGGCTATCATAAAGGTTCTAGAGCCTTCCTCTCCAGATATTGGTAGATAGATGATGAGGGGTAAAAGAAGTGTTAAAAGCATAGCTATCATTTGAGGAATATATCTAAAGAAAGGGGTTCTTAATACCAATACTATGTTCTCATCTCTTTCTTTATCTAAAAAGTTTAATTCTTTAGGAAATGCTTTAAAGGAATCACTGTTTTTTTCTTTGAGATTTTTTAATACCGTATTTTTTAAACTTCGGAATTTCTTTGGTATTTCATTAGGATTTTCTCTCTTAGCCATATGTAAAAATAACATAAAAAGA
>JAAZGF010000050.1 GCA_012511375.1 Candidatus Dojkabacteria bacterium
CTCAAAACCTTCCTTAGTGAGTATTCTTGCAACTTTCTGTACATATTCAGGTATTACTATTTTTACTCTCATATTATAATGCTAATATATTTTGCCTGTTTTGGGTAGTATCGAAATTTCTACTTCCTCACTCATTACCCCTAAAGTCTCTTCTGGTACAACTTCTTTTACAAACTCTTTATTCTTTACAGCACCACGACTACTTTCTTTTTCCTCCACCTTAGTATCATTTTCGGAATTATCTTCTGCAAACTTAAATACAGAAGTATGAGGTATCCTTGTAATACAGAAACTCTCAGCTACTGGCTGAACATACGCACCATGCACCCAACCTTGGGTTCTAAGACTTAAAAGCGTAACAGCACTAACCTTGTTCCATTCAAAAAGATGACTCCCAAGAGCAATGCATTCCGTCCTACTGTTAGGGTTGTGTATTTTAAAAGAGCTATTTTCCACCAGATTATCTGAGTCAAGAGTATACTTTAGAGTGACTTTATCCTTAGCAGGAATGGAAAATTCCAAACTAATGCCACCATGTTGTAATATTAAATTGTTTTGATCTTCGTTGCTACGATTAGCTACTACAACAGTAAAATCAAGAAGACCTCCACTCCCTTCATATTTAAAATCCTTGACCTCTATTGGATTGGACATCTTAAAAGTATCTAACAAAAGTGCTCCAGAGTGACCATATGGAACTAGTCCTAATCCTGGATATCTTTTGAGGAAACCCCTCCTAAAAAGCATCTCTTCACTAAAAAGGACTGCTGTTTCTCCCCATGAGAATTCGCTTTCCTCTATATCTAATATCTTCGTCCAGTCACCATCCTCACTATTTTCCTTACTAAGAAACATTATTATCTCCATAATCCCTACATCATGAGCTGTATAGTTTAAAAAGAAATATACAACATCTATCTCTGCACCAGGAGGAACGCTCACCCTATCTAAAACATTTGGGAACCTTTGCATATGGTTTGATTGGGCTAAATCTGAAATTGTATAGCTATTGAGAACATGCTCTGTTGATTCTCCAAAAATATCTCCACCTTCATATAATATCTCTTCCTGTTTAGGCAGTTTCCCTACAGAGAGAGCAGTAGTTTGAGCATACATATTATATGCACTATCACCATTATAACAAAACACATCTGCCCTAATAGGAGTAACAAACAAAAGTAAAAAAAGAAAGGAAAGAAGAAAAGACATAGTACAAATACATATAAATTTATATATACATATTGTACTAAGTGATTATTAAATCCTGATTAACTCTATTCCTTCTCTATTCGAACCTTCTCTGTAACATAGAAATTACGTTTAAATTTGCCTCTTCCAAACATCATTTCGGTAATGGCTTGCATATATGGAATAAAGGAGAATGTAATCATATTAAACGCAATTAAAAATGTCTCAAAAAAGTCTAATATATGCCTCCACCACTTCCATCCTTTCGGAATCGGGGTTATCTTTCTTCTAGATACAACTATTACTATATTTGAAAGCATTATTACAGAAAAAATATAGCTAAGAATACGAGGAAGATTGTATGCAAATACTGTGTATTGGTAAGCAGGGTTCAACCAACCCATTATATTAAGACCAAAAGTCAGAACAAAAACAACTGTAAGAAACCATAAATACTCAAACATCGTTTTTGATAAAAGAACCTTTCTGTAAACAGGAAAATTTTCCCTATCCTGAAAAAGAATTGCTAATGATATTGGGTAGTTAATGATACCCCAACCCCACCTGTATTGCTGTTTGTAAAAAGACACATGACTCTTAATAAATGTCTTGTTCTCAACAGCATCATTATATGTCGGTACATAGACCTCTTCACTTCTGAATTCTCCTTTACTTCTTAATATGGAGTTCCAGTAAAAAGCTGTATCATCATTAGGAATTTCAGGATCCCAAAACTCTATCTCTTTTAAAGTTTTAAGATTAACAACATATGAGGAGAATGTATCTTTTGTATGAAGCCTCTCTCCAGTAAATGGAATTTTAACATCTTTACTCAATACCCAATAGTGAAGAACTACTAAAGTTAACATGTTCGATTGAGTCCTAATAATTGGAGGAACATTCCATATATTATTGTTAAAGGAATGCACTGCAGAGGCATAGAAAGTTTCAAAAGGTTTTTCACTTGTTAAATACCTGTATGTTATTGCTGAAAGATACTTGGGATGAGGCCTCAGATCAGAATCACACGTTGCAACTAAGTAATTAGAAATCTTCTTTCCTTCTTTTTCTAAATCTTTTACTAATTCTCTTGCAGCATAGTTAATATTTGCTCCTTTTACACCTATTATTTCTCCTGGTATACCTGCTGGATGAATATAGTACCTCATACTCCCAAATTTATTTCCATACTTCTGTTTCAATGTATTAAAGTTTTCTATCTGTAAGTCTTTCTTTGCTTCCTCCATTGCCACAACAACATCAATCTTCTTTGCCCCTATATCACTTTCTGACCAAGCTTTAAAAGATGGTTCTAAAATTTCTAAACTCTCTCCATATACAGGACACAGATAGATATACCTAAGATCTGAAAACTTATCCGAATTTAATTCCTTTATTTTCCCAACCCAATCTATCTGTTTCTCCTCTTCCATTCTTCTTACCCCTATGTAAGCTCCTATAGCAAATTTAATAGTTCTAAAAAGCCAATAGGCAACTAAAAAGGAAATATATACCACTAAAGCAATCTCCCATCTTAAGAGAGCAAAAATTACTGGTAGTAGTAGTAATGTCCAAGTAAATATCCCTGGTATTGTTTCAAAAAATCTCCTCTGTATATATGGCATATCTGAAGGAAAACCTCCTTCTCTATCTTTTGGCTTGTAGAGATTCTTTCCCTTTTCCTCTGTTTTATTCATAACGGCTACAATTCTACACTGTGACCCTATCCTTTACAAGTACAAATTAAAGCTCTAGCTTAGATGGATAGACAGAATTTTCTATTAAATCAGCTATCTTCTTTCTCACTACTGGACCATCTTCTGGATTTGTAACTCCAAACCACTCATCTTGAGCTTCAAGAACTTTAAAGCTAACCTCTCCATTCTTAATCATCTCACTTAGCATAACTGGTAGAAGAAATTCTCCTTCTAATTTATCTTCACTCTTTTTCAAGAAGGAATGAAATTTCTCTTCTAGATTTTCAAAAACACTACTATGTAAGCAAAACACGTTCATAGAGGCCAAGTCCGTATCTTTTAGAAAAATCTTTTCACCATTTGAATTCTCTCCTGTTATCTCTCCGCTTTCCCCTTTTGCTATTTTGAAAGTTTCATCTATTTTCTCTAGATATCCATCTTTCACCTTACATATTCCTCTAGTTACAGTCCCGTGGTCGCTTAAAACTTTTTCAAGCCTAAATGCAGTAATTCCATACTGTTGTTCATTACATTCATTCCTCAAAAAGTCTGCTGATATCTTAAAAGAATGACTTCCATAAAAATTATCTCCATTAATTACCAAAAATGGCCCTTTAATCACACCCTTTCCCATCAAAAGAGCGTGACCTGTTCCCAAAGGTTTTACTCTTTCTGGATGAACAGTATACCAATCTGGGACCATATCTAAACTTTGAAAAACATACTGTATATCTATCTTCTTCTCATATTTTTTCATAAAAA
>JAAZGF010000051.1 GCA_012511375.1 Candidatus Dojkabacteria bacterium
CAGTATCTATTTTCACCCTTCTGGTTGTATGATATGAATTCATTAGAAAATGCCCATGGAGATATTCCATTTGTAATTAAGTATATGGCTTCTAAGATAGAGCTTTTTCCTTTAGCATTATCACCATAGAAAATGGTAATATTACTTTTAATATCAAGGTTTAATTCTTTAAATTTTCTAAAGTTTGTTAGTTTAATATTTTCTATCATTTCGTATTGATTATATATGATGAATGAGTAGAATAGTAATTTGTAGGTAATAACAATAGACCTTTCTACTATTAACTAGACAGGAAATAACAAATGTGATAGCTTTTATATAGCTAAATTTAAAATTTATTTACAATGATTCCGAATTTTGAAGAAGATACTATTACTCCAAGTGTAGAAGATAATACTAATACCAATACCAATACCAACAATGTTGTAGAAGATTCTTCTTCTTTTGCAAGCATAGACTCCGAAATTATTCCAGAAGTTGAACGAAGGAATCTTGCAATGATGGAGGCACTAGAAGCCCAAGAGGACTATAAAGGCATTTTAAAGAGTACAACAGACAAAGATGGAGAAAAGATACTGTATTTTTTAAGATCTGCTTACAAAGATGGATATGAAAATTCAACTCCTGATGACCCTAAACTTTTTGAGGAAATTAGTACTCATTGGGATGCAAAGAATTCTATTCAAAAACTTCTTGCTTCTGATGAGACTTTACACATATTTTCGAGATACGGCCTTACTACAATTCGTACGGCACCGAATCGTAGTGAACATCACTATAATATGAATATAGCAGAAGCTTTCAATCAGAAGAAAGCTGCTATTAAACTCTATACAGCAAAGTATGCTATACGAGAATTCGCCTTACCTCTCCTTTTTAGGGATCCAAATAATCCTGACAATTTAAGTAATATCAGTAAGATGAAAAAAGAGGAGAAAAAGATTATGTATTATCAATTTCATATTCCAACAGGATTGTGGGGAGAACAGGTTAGGTCTTTTCTTCCCATATTGCATAAGAAAATGATGGAGGTTCCAGGAATAGAGGCAAAAAGATCAGCAGAAGCTAGCGTTCGGAGGGCACAGGAAGAGGAAGCCCATAGAAGGGAGTTAGAGAGGAACCCTCAGGCACCTGATGACATTATTCATCTAATGAAAGGTGGAAGCTTGCCACGCTAGACTACTGCTAGAACAAAATTATGCATCTGATTTACTGAAGCTAAGTCTTTAAAATAGCTAAGAAAGCCTCTTGAGGGAGAGTAACTTCCCCTATTTGTTTGAGTCTCTTTTTCCCCTTTTTCTGCTTTTCGAGTAATTTCTTCTTTCTAGAATAATCTCCTCCATAGAGTTTTGCAGTAACGTCTTTTCTAAAAGCTTTAACATCCTCTCTTGCAATTATTTTTGATCCAATAGCAGCTTGGAGCGGGATAGGAAACTGTTGTCTTGGAATTACTTTTTTCATTTCCTCTAAAAGTTTTACTGCTTTAGATCTTGTTTGAGAATTTTCTTCTAAAAAAGATAATGCTTCTACCTCTTTATGATTAACGAGGATACTAACCTTCACTATATCGGAAGGAAAGAAATCAATTAATTCATATGACATGGAAGCATATCCACTTGATATGTTTCTCATTTGATCAAAGAAATTTGATATTAAGGATGCAAGAGGAATATCATACTCCAAGGAAACATATTGCTCCTTTAGAGTAAGAGAAGAATCACTGTCTAGATATTTGGTGTTGACATACTGTCCCCTTCTGAATTGACACAGTTTCATTAAATCCCCAAGATATTTATCTGGAGCCAAGATTTCTGTTCTAACCCATGGTTCAAAAACCTCCTCTATTTCAGCAGGGTTGGGAAATTCATCAGGAGTTTGGGCCAGTACTTCAGTTCCATCTGTCTTTAAAATTTTGTATTCTACAGTAGGTGCAGTTACTATTAAACTTACATCATATTCCCTCTCTAACCTTTCTTGCACTATTTCCATATGCAAAAGGCCAAGGAATCCACACCTAAAACCAGATCCTAAAAGAGTAGATCTCTGTTCTGCAAATGTAATAGAGGAGTCATTAAGAGATAATTTTCTTAATGCAGTTTTTAATCCTTCGTACTCTTCTGCTTCTGTTGGAAAGAAGCTTGCAAACATGTTTGGTTTTGGTATTTTGTATCCATCTAGGGGTAGGGTATCTTTTCTGTTAGAGACAGTATCTCCTACGGTAAAGTAACTTATATCCTTTTCTCCTGTGGCAATATATCCAACCTCTCCTGTTTCTAGAGTTTGTGTTTCTTCTAGGTTAGGATTAAATATACCAACCTCTGTAGGTTTAAAAGAACCCTGTCTTTGTATTATGTATAGCTCTGTTGCTTTGCCAGGGAGATATTCTACTTTCCCGTCAAAGATTCGTACAGCAATAACGACCCCTCTATGTTCGTCATAGAAGGAGTCAAAAACAAGAGCTTTTAAGGGACTTTCAGGGTTACCTTTAGGTTGAGGTGCTCTTTCCACTATTGTATCTAAAAGCAGGTCAACATTCTCACCTGTTTTTCCAGATACTTTAATTATTTCATCTTTTGAAAAGCCCAAAAGTGCTTCTATCTCCTTTTCTTTTTCATTAATATCTATATATGGGATATCAATTTTATTTAAAACAGGAATAATCTTAAGGCCTAATTCCAATGCCTTTTTTGTGTTAGAAATTGTTTGAGCTTGTATTCCCTTA
>JAAZGF010000052.1 GCA_012511375.1 Candidatus Dojkabacteria bacterium
TAAAAGTACCAAAGAAAATATCCAAAGAAGAGCTAGCATCAGAAGTTGACTCAGCAATAGAAGAGGAGATATCTCCCTCTGAAGAGTAATTGCCCATAGGTATATAGTATAATTAAGTATGAGTATGAAGGTTGTAAAAAAGAAACAATCCATATTTAGTCGTTTAAGTGAGAATGCCAATGTTGCACTCAGGAGTGCATCCTTGGTTTCAGAAAAACTGAAAGAGAGAAAAATTTCAGTAGTAAGTATATTTGTAGGAATTCTCTTGAATGAGGAGTGTATAGCGACCAAAGTTATTGAAGATATGGGGCTTGATAGAGGCGAGATATTGAAATCTTTCTTTGAGGGGAAAATATTTGAGATTACAGGAGACACTTCTGTAAAAAGAGAGCTGTCTTTCTCTGTTGAAGCACAAGAGATATTCAGGGAGGCTTTTAATTATGCACAAAGAATGGCTCATGTATATGTTGGGACAGAACATTTAATGTTAGCTATACTAAGGTCTAAGAATCAAAAGTTAGATAAGCTGAAAGAAATTAATTTAACATACGATTCTTTTAGAAAAGGCCTTTCAAGAGTTGCTATGTATCCCATTGGTATATTAGCAAAGCCAGAAGATATGCAAATACAAGTACAGGGAGAGAAGGTTATAGAAATGTTAGGTACAGACTTAGTAGAATTAGGAAAAGAGGGTTTGTTGGATCCAGTTATTGGTAGAGAGGAAGAGATATCCCAATTGATAAATGTATTAAGCAGAAGGAAAAAAAACAATCCATTAATTATAGGGGAGGCTGGAGTAGGAAAGAGTGTTTTAGTAGAAGGTTTGGCGCAGAAAATTGCAGATGGACATGTTCCTCCATCGCTGAAGGACATGAGAATCATTTTACTTGACGTAGCAAGTATTATGGCTGGAAGTAGGATGAGGGGGGACGTAGAGGAAAGAGTTATGGCTATAGTTCAAGATGTAATATCTTCTAATAATACAATTCTTTTCATAGATGAGATTCATAATATTGTATCTCCTGGCATCCCAGGGAGTTCTTCAGATATAGCTTCAATACTAAAGCCAGCCCTTTTGCAAGATAACTTTAGGTGTATAGGGGCTACAACTTCAGAAGAATATACTATGTATTTTGAAGAGGATAATGCTTTGGATCGGAGATTTCAACCGATTTTTCTTAAGGAGACATCTTTGGAAGATACTTTAAAAATATTACAAAAAGTTAAACCTTTACTGGAAAAACATCATAATTTAAGAATAGGAGGGGAAGCCTTAAAAGTAGCAGTTACTCTCTCGGATAGATATGTGACGGACAGATATTTGCCAGATAAGGCTATAGATTTACTTGATGAAGCTGCAGCCTCAAAAAGATTATTAATAGAGACTTCCTTTAAAGAAGTATCTGTTCTTATAGCAGAATTAGATGAGATTAGAAGGACAAAAGATCAGGAGATACTAAAGGGAGATATGGAGAAAGCTTTAAGGTTGCAAAAGAAAGAGAGATTGTTGGAGGATAAAATAAGGAAGTTGGAAAAAGAATGTTCTAAAAGTAAGAAAAGTATTAGAAATGAGGTAAATGAAGAAGATGTTAGGAGTATTATTTCTAAATGGACAGGTATTCCATTAAATACTTTAGGGGGGAAGGAAAGGACGGCTCTTTTAAACTTGGAAGACACTCTTAATGGTTATGTAATTGGACAAGAAGAGGCATGTTCTTCGGTAGCTTCTGCTATAAAAAGAGCTAGAACTGGCATTATAGATGCAGATAGGCCTTGGGCATCTTTTCTTTTTCTTGGTCCTACTGGAGTAGGGAAGACAGAAATGGCAAAGGTTTTAACTAGGGAGCTTTTTGGTGATGAGGAAAGGTTAATACAAATAGATATGAGTGAAATGATGGAGATGCACAGTGTTTCGAAATTGATAGGGTCTCCTCCGGGATATATAGGGTTTCAACAAGGAGGTTGGTTAACAGAAAAAGTAAGAAGGGAGCCTCACTCTGTAATCCTTTTTGATGAGGTTGAAAAAGCTCATGGAGATGTGTTGAATGTGTTACTTCAAATATTAGAATATGGTCATTTGACTGATGGGAGAGGAAGGAAGGTTAATTTTAAAAATACTGTTGTAATACTAACCTCTAACATTGGTGCGGAGGAAATAAGTAAGGATCGAGTACTAGGTTTTGTTGGCAATGGAGAGAAGAATAGGTCTGATGCAGAAATAGATGGGGCTTACTCAAGTATGAAGAAGACACTTTTAGATGAACTCAGAGGGGAGTTGAGGCCAGAGTTGATAAATCGTCTAGATGATATTGTCATATTTAGATCCTTAATTAGGAAAGATGCAAGGAAGATAGTTAAACTTCTTGTTAAGGAGCTAAATAGGAGATTGCAGGAGGAAAAAATCAAGGTAACGCTTGATAGTAAAGCAATAACATATATTGTTAAAAATAGTTTTAGTGAAGAGTATGGTGCAAGGCCTTTGAGGAGGTTTTTACAGGATGAGGTTGAGAATGTTTTGGCAGATTGGATGCTAGAGAATGCCCTAGAGTTGGAGAAAGGAAAAGAGATTAAGATAGAGATGAGTGTTAAAGATAGTAATATAATAATAGTTAATAAATAGTATGAGATATGTTTGTTCTTCTTGTGGAATGGAGTCTTTGAAGTGGTCTGGAAAGTGTCCTTTTTGTGATGAATGGGGAACTTTAGAAGAGAGTAAAGGGGAAATTACTCAAGAGAGTGCTGGGCCTGTAGTTATTGCAACTCACAAATCAATTGGGAATTTTAAAGAGAAGCACTCAGGAGTTAGAAGTTCTGGAAGAATAACTACAGGATTTAGAGAATTTGATCGAGTGCTGGGGAAAGGTTTAGTACAAGGGGAGGTTGTCTTGTTAAGTGGGGAGCCAGGAGTTGGGAAATCAACTCTCCTTATGCAAATAGTCCTTAATTTTGCAAAAGATGGAAAGGTTCTTTATGTTTGTGGGGAAGAGTCACCCATGCAGTTGAAATCTAGGTTGAGCAGACTTTCTCCCAAGGGCTTAGATAGTAGGATAGAGGAAAACTTTGTTTTAACAGAGGAAGTGGAGGTGGAGAAGATAGCAGAATTGATAAAAAGCGATAACTTTAGTCTTGTAGTGGTGGATTCCATCCAAAGCATGATCTCTATTAGTTCTAGGGGTTATCCTGGTAGTATAAGTCAGGTACGAGTTTCTGGAGCTGTTTTGACAAGAGTCTCCAAGAGTACTGGAATTCCCATGTTTATAGTAGGGCAGATAAATAAGGGAGGGGATATAGCGGGGCCAAAGGTATTAGAACACATAGTTGATTGTGTCCTGTATATGGAGGGGGATCCATATAATCAATATAGGATTATGAGGAGTATCAAAAATAGGTTCGGTTCTACTAATGAAATAGGGGTTTTTGAGATGAGAGGAGATGGTCTTAAAGAGGTAGGTAACCCATCTCTTGTATTCTTGGAATCTGCAGAAAAATCTTCAGGTAGTGCTATAGGTGCAGTTATGCAAGGGTCTAGGGTAGTATTTGTTGAAGCTCAAGCATTGGTTGTTGAGAGAGAAAGTGAAGGAGGTCCTCTTAGAAGGGTGGCAAATGGGATTAAGAA
>JAAZGF010000053.1 GCA_012511375.1 Candidatus Dojkabacteria bacterium
ATAATGGAGATAGTGGAAAGCGATCCTTCTTCCTGATTTATATACATCTTAACCGTTTTAAGAGATGTTATACCCCAACTGTAAGACAGTTCTTCTACCATCTTCACTAATGATTCCTTCGCTCTATTAGTTAATACCGAATTATTTGAGAGGTACCCAATGGTAATGGCCCCTTCTACTTCTTTTAGTTGCGGGTTTGCCCCTACGCCTCCTTTGTTTCCTTGATATATTATTCCATTCTCATCTAGCAAGTAAGTATATGGGAGATCTGGGAAATGTAGTCTTGTAATACTATAGTAGTAAAGAGATTGAACCCATTTGGCAGGATCTCTTAACAACGAGCTTGAACTTGTTGTTACTTGAGTAATATATATTTTAGAAGGATTTACATATATCGTTCCTATACCCTCTGTTAATGTTGTATCGAAATCTTGATTTTCTGTTGAATAGTATGAGAAAGCAAATACAGATATGGGCATTACTACTATCAACAGTAGTACAAAAAGAAATTTCTTAAAGATTTTTAAAAGGTTCATACTGTATTGTATCATTTAGAACTAGAATTGTGTTAGAGAACTTGAACCTCAAGTAATTAATCGTATGATGTTTTTGGTCCCGTGTAAGGTTCTTCATGTATCATTAGGGGAGGGTCTTCTCTCTCATGAAGATAGTCTGGATTTATTGCACATATGTAAATTTCCGTTAAACTTCTATGTTTACCTCCTTCAGAATCTTTTACAATCCCATCTCCTGAGAGTCTGTATGTTGGATAGATATATGGTGTTTCAAAAGAGTTAAACAGAAACAGCTCTTTTAGATCTGTTGTAGAGAAACCTACTAGCGTAACCATCCCCATTGGATAGCCTTTCTTGTATAGAGAATCTGAGAATGATTTATGATAAATTTGTTTAGGATATTTATTTATCTCTATCAATTCAGATAGCGGAGAAATCGGTGCTTTTTGAATATTTGAAATGTCGGAGTTCTGAAGAAGAAGAACCTCCATCTCTCTTAAAATCCCAGAGCTATCTACTAGAATTTTGTATGCATAACCTTCCAATGATATTGTTCCAAATTTAGACTTTTCTACTTCAAAATATCCTTTATATTCACTATCTCCTTCTTCTAGCTCAGTAATAACATCATTAATTACTTCTATATCAAGAAACTCTTTTACAAAAGACTCTACATCCCCTGCTGTTCGTAAGGAAAATTCACGAAACCAACTTCCTGCTTTTCTAGATACAATTAATTTAGAAAGGGTAGGATTAAAAGATATAGACACACCATTTTCTACATATGAATACTCATCATATATATTAAACTCTATCTTCTCAGATATGATCCTTTTTAAGAAATTTTCTACAAGAACGTTCTCACTTCTAGAAACCTTCATGACAAATTCGTTCTTCTTAAAAGTTGTCTTCTGATCATTTAGTTCTATTGGGAAATTGTCTCCTAAGATGTAGTATGGACTCTCTATACTATTTACTTGAATATTTACATCGTCATCATCTTTAGATTTAGAAAGTAAAAGTACAATTAATATAGACAAGACTACTAAGAGTATTGATAGGATCCAAAACCAATGTTTTTTTATAAAGTTTTTAAATCTTTCCATATATATTTAATTTTTATCTATATTGATTACTACAAATAGTTAATTGATTCTTTAAGTCTGACAAACATTTATCAACACCAGGAACTGTTATTCTAAACAGGGCAGCATCTTGCGCGACGTTCCCACTACAACTTGAAGGCAATGGTAGATCTGTAGCTTGAACACAACCACCCGAGGCATTAAACCAGTAAGATCCCCCATTATTACAAACATAATCTGCCCCCCATTCTCTTGCAGGAATCCACCCAAGCGTCATATATGAGGCTGCTTCGCGTGATTGGATATGGTGAACAAGTTCATGACAAATAAGGTCTGAAACATAATTACAATCACTTCCCATCTTTCCCTCTATCTCAACTCTTCGGCACTCTATGGGGTTAGAAGAATAACACCAATAATTTTTATCACACAGTTCATGCCCTGGACAATCGACAAGACGAATAGAAATATTTGACAGGTCTTGTACAGAAGACCATCTTGCCTGGTTTTTTTTCAATAGATCATAAATAGTATCACCACTTTCACAGATAACACCTTCTCCTGGGCCTCCTGCTCCTCCACAGCCTCCCGAGGTAAACAGCTCGTGCATTATTATTGCAACAGTTAGAGCCCCTGGTTTTTTGAAGTCAGGAAACTTCTGAGAATTGTTCTCTGTAAGTGCTGGACTACAAGCGGGGGAACCCTTATGACAAGGAGCTGGTCCCTCTGTATTACATGAGAACTGTACACCATCTAAGCAGTAAAGGACTTGCATATCAAGATGATCTTCATCTATCCAACTTACAGGATAGATGTGGTCGAGATAGTAATCTGCAAGAGAAGTAGAACATTTACCAATATTCATCCATCTTGTTCCTGAATTATACGGATTACAGTTTGCATTTCCATAACCATTATAAGCTGAGAGAGCTACTCTCAAAGTTTCATAATTCAAATTATTAATATCTCCTCCTACTGCGTTTATTTTCCCTACAAAATGCTCCATTGCGGAAATTGCATCTTCCACTAGAGTCCCTTGCAGAGGTCCTCCATTCCATAATGAACCATCAGGACGATTGCTCGCTTCTATGTGGTGAATCCCAGCAACAATCTCACAAGGGACTCCAGTTGCCTCTTCTGCAGCAGCATATGCTTCCATTAATTCACTTGTTAATTTGGGACCTATATATTTTTCAAAATAATCTTTCGCTACATCTGGAATTGAGTCATAACTCGGTAAATCTGAAATCTTCTCAAACTCTTCTCCACTACAAGCAGGACAGTCGATTGGTCCGTATTCATATTCTTTTGCATATCCCGCCCATTCCTCACACTCCTCACATGTTCCTGGTGCTATATGCGATTGTTGTCCCCAAACAGCAGGGAAAAGGAGTATTACTATGAAAAAGGTTAAACCAAAACAACCAATACAACCAAATTTTAAAAACTCAACTCCTGTTTTCAAAACAGGCTTAGCCATTTTCATTACTAGGTTCGTACCCACCCATGTTAGAAGCGCCCCTATTGGACCCGCAATAGAGACCCCTATCGCTTCCAAACCCGCTGAAATAACCGTCCTGATAAGAGAATAGAGACCTCCTGATTTCATCCAAGTCTCTATAGCAGTTTTAGCTATAGTGTTATTAAATAAAAATTTCATTTTAAGCAGGATCTTATTTCCAACAAAGTCTCTGATTTTTCTCCCGAAATGTTTATCAAAAAACTCTTGTACTTTCTCTTTTACTCTTGAAACTCCACTAAATAGATGAGCTAGCTTAGATTGCCTTCCTAGTCTGGAGGCAAGTTTTTCAATTTTTTCAAATTCGTCATTACCAATAAGACCCTTTAGTATTGTTAACTTTGGACCTGCGTTTCCTTCAGCAATATCTTTTAAAAAATCTTGCACATTAAAAGTTGCACCTCCTGCAAAAGTAGTGCTCCCTAAAATTTTCGAGATTTTGTTGGTAGAAAGGTAAGCCATATAGGCAAAACCTTCACCTGTAGCTAATGTTTTAGCCCACGTAACAGGAGAGGCATAATAAAAAGCCATCATCCCCTCGTTATAGCTATCCAAGAATTTGTTTCCTGTTTGTTTCCCAACTTTCAGTTTTATTTCGGTTTCTTTACCTTTTCTGTTTTTACCTGCGTAGAGTTTACCTTCGGTTGCTGGCTGAAGCCATTTGGTTTGATTAAAAGCAGGATCAAAGAACCTACCATTTATTAAATATGGAACTAAATTCCCTTCTACAAACATAGATTTGGCAGAGTTGTATCGTCCTTCCCACTCACCAAAAGATCCAAAAAACTCATAATTCCTGGCATCTCTGAGGTCTGCTTTTATGGACTTTATCATTCTCCTTTGCTCTTCGATGGCAGAAGCAGGAGCACCAGCTCTCTTTAAGTTCTCTATCATTCTCTCCTTAGCTTTTATAGATTGTTTAGAATCTTCTCTAAACTTCGCCCTTCTCTTTTTTTCTAAGAGTGGATTTCCATCTATGAGAGCCATATTGTCCACATACCGAGCTGCACGGATATATGCTAATCGTTGCTCTCTGTCTGTTGTTGTTAAGGCCTGTTGCCTTATCTCATTGGATTCTAAAATAGCATAAAAATCCTTATTTCCTATGTAACCAAGCAATTCATCTTGACTCGCACGTACTTGCTCAGGAGTAGAGGCCCGAGAATTTATAATATTCCAAGCTCCCCTAGCTTTATCATAAGCCTTGTAATATTGGTCTCCCTTTGTTGCTCCATATCTACGAACTAAATCATTCCTAGACAAACTGCTAGTAGCCCGAGCACCAAAATGCTTCTCAATCAACCTTCTGTTTCTATCCATCATCCTGTCTTTAAATGCTTGAGGTCTACCCATAGCCATCACCGCATCCTCTACATCTTTTCCTAAACCACTCCTTCTTGCCCATCCCTTAGCCACAAAGGATCCCATTATTTCTCCACTATGTGTAATTCTCTGAGATTTCCTAATTGCCTCCATTACCTTGTATTTACTATCCACATATGCTGATGGGTCTTTCAATATCTTCCCTATATCTTTAAGGTTGAACTTAACAGTCCCTGGGGGCCTGTCTCCAAGACTTACCTTTGCTAAATCTATATTTGCAAATTCTTTGAGGGCATCAAATGATTCATCGCTTACAAACTTCCCTGGCCCTTCAAGCATAGCTGCTAAAGCTTCCACCACTTCTGAAGTACCATCCACACCAGTTA
>JAAZGF010000054.1 GCA_012511375.1 Candidatus Dojkabacteria bacterium
ATATGCCTTAAAAGAATTAATCTGTATTTGAAAAAAGAGGTTAAAGCATAAATCTACTTACCTTATGAAAACAGATTTTAAAACATTAAAAGAATTACACCAGTACTACGCTGTACATAATGATTGTAAATTAAAGGAGAGTGCTACCCAACCTGTATATGAGATAGATCCCCCTTCCTCAGGAATACTTTTCATAGGAGAGGCTCCAGGAAGAAATGAAGATTTACAAGGGAGACCTTTTGTAGGTGCTGCTGGAAAATTTCTAGATGAATTACTTAAGGAAGGAGGATTAACAAGAGATGAGATATATGTAAGTAATATTGTTAAATACAAACCACCTCAAAACAGGGATCCTAATGATGAGGAGAAAAATGCATGTAGAGTATGGTTAAACAGTGAATTACTTTTTGTAAATCCTAAAGTAATAGTGACTCTAGGAAGACATGCATTAATTAAGTTTGTACCAGAAGCTAAAATATCAACAGATCATGGAAAATCATTTAATCATTCAACAGGTATACCCATATTTGCAATGTATCATCCTGCCGCTGCCCTCTACAATCCAAACTTAAAAGAAGAGATGAAGAAAGATTTTAAGAAGCTTGAAGAATTTTTAAAAACCTTACCTAAAAAAAGTAAAAATATATTAAAGAAAAAAGGTGAGATTGAGGAGATATTAAAACTCTAAGTTACCCTCCAAGCTGCTCCACATGTATTGGATTCCCCCTGAAATAGATATGAATGAGGTAATTAAATTCTGCAACTTCACCATGAGCAATTCCATCTGGATATGAACTATCCTCCACATCTTTCTTTAATTCTGGAATCCTAATTTTCCCGTTCTCAACAGGGGCAAATATCTCTATAGTGTAGTTTCTACCCTCATATTTTATACTCTCTACATCAATTTCATCAGGACACTCTTCTTTGTTTTCAAGTTCACAAAAATATTCTTTCACATAATGTATTTTCATTTCATTCCTACTTACCTCTTTAGCATATTTAGGCAAAACTCGTCTCTCTTTTACAGAGATATAGTCATAAATGAAGGGGAAGAAATATACACCTACGAAAATAACAGCTAGAAAAAGGAGAAATATTGATACATATATTATCTTTTTACTATTCTTTTCCAATAGACAAGTATAGCACTACCATTTTAAGATTCCAACCCTAACTCCTACTCTTACTCCATTCACTATCATAGAATTTTTTTATTATATCTAAATACACCTTAGAAGGATTATTATTTATAAGATTAGAAAAGAACACAGGGGCATATATATAC
This sequence comes from Candidatus Dojkabacteria bacterium, assembly GCA_012511375.1. Lineage (GTDB taxonomy): Bacteria > Patescibacteriota > Dojkabacteria > SC72 > SC72 > UBA2177. The sequence goes on from JAAZGF010000054.1 coordinate 1,289, forward strand.
CCCCTATCAACAAGACTTTCTAAAATTTTCTTATTTTTTATGTCAATATCTTCGGAAGACATAAAATCTTTAAAAATCTCACTTTGGATAAAAAGCGTAATAGACTTAATAAAGGTTTCCTCCATATACTCTTCCGGTTTTTGATGGATTTTACTTAAAGATTCAGGAATTTCTAAACCTTCTGTTAATTCTCTAACAACCTTATAATTTCCTCCTTTTATTAATTTTTTCTTCAAAATACTGTGTGAGAATTCATGAATAGCATTAGATATTAGGTTCTGGTTATTGAATTCTACTTCTTGCTGCTTATTCAGAACAGGACTAGATATTGAATAGTTTCTTTTCTTTCGAAATAAGCCAAAACTATGACTCAAGCTTAGAACATTTGGTACTAATAATAACTTTTCTTTTACATCAATCTCCCAAACTTCAGTGAATTTACTACTTATTCTATTGTCAAAAATTTTCTCAATTTTTTCATTAATCTTAGCACTTTCAGGAGAAATCTCTTTCTTAAGGAATTTGAGAAAATCCAACTCTTTCTCTATTTTGATAGCCAATGGATATATTTTTTCTGTATAGATGGTAGACAGTCTTTCTCCGTAGCCATCTTTTGGAGAAATTGTTTTACTAAGCAATGACTTCTCAGTATTTACAGCAAAAACACAATAGTAAAAAGGGTGTGTTGGTATTAATTTTTGTTGATATAGTGTTTCTAATTGAACCACTTCATCAGGAAGGTGCTTATACTTACTCATCACTTTCATCCCTAAGGGATGTAATCTATTTTCTTTTTTCCCAGAAATAATATTATACAAAAAAAGAAAAAAGGAAGTATTTGGAGATTCAATTACTTGTATCATCGTAATTATTATAACGTTGATGAAATATTACAACTCTAACTCCTACTCTTACTCCATTCGCTATCATAGAAAATCTTTTCTACTCCTGTTTCATAATCATTACATATCTCACTTTCTTTAAACCATATCTTTAATTCTCTCTCTGCACTCTCTACTGAATCAGAAGCATGTAACATAGTCATAGTTGATCTATCAATGGAATCGGCAAGTGCATAGGTGTCTAAGGAATAGTCATCACGAATTGTACCAATATCACCATCTGCTGGACTAGCACTTCCCAATATCTTTCTAACCTGAGAAATAACTCCAAACCCTTCAAATACAATTGCTACTATTGGACCACAAGTAAGATAATTAATATTCCTCTGTCTAATTCTTTTCCCTTGTTCCAAAGAATTCCACTCAGAAA
>JAAZGF010000055.1 GCA_012511375.1 Candidatus Dojkabacteria bacterium
CCGAAGTTACATCTCCTCTTTGTTGGAGGTAGATAGTAAGGTTGTTGAGGAAAAAAGGATTGTACTAACAGAAGGTGAAAATAATGTTATAAATGTCATAGAGGATTCTACTCATTCCGTTGTTAGTATAGCTATTTCTACTCTTTCTCTTTCAGCGGAGCAGGGGCTAGTAGATAGTAATAGTAATATTGGAACGGGATTTGTTGTAGACAAAGATGGAATTATTCTTACAAACCATCATGTTGTTTCTGAAAGTGATGCTGATTACAAGATAGTAACTTATGATGGGCAGGAGTGTGATGTAATTGAAATATTAAGAGACGATATAAATGATATTGCATTGATTAGAGTTGATACAAAAGGAAAAGAATTGCCAGCTTTAACATTAGGTGATTCTGCCTCTCTGCTGGTTGGACAAGATGTTGTTGCTATAGGAACTCCATTAGGTAGGTATGCAGGAAGTGCTACTAGGGGGATAATAAGTGGTCTAAACAGGTCTGTAACAGCAGGTGTTAACTGGTTTGGAGGTACTACAAGAACATATGAAGATGTCATACAAACAGATGCGGCAATAAATCCAGGAAACTCTGGGGGCCCTTTACTTAATCTTCTCGGAGAGGTTATAGGGATTAACTTCGCAACAACAGCAGATGCAGACAATGTCTCTTTTGCTATTCCTATAAACAAAGTGAAAACTAGATTAGAGGAGTACAGAACATATGGGAAATTTATTAAACCATACTTAGGTGTCACATACCAGATGATTTCAGAATACGAAGCTTTTTACTACATGGATGTGGTTCCTGGAGCCCTAGTCTTGAGAGTAGATCCACACTCCCCAGCATTTGAAGGCGGACTACAAAGAGGTGATATAATAACAAAATTTGGAGAGAAGGAAGTAGATAGATATTTGGGAGATATGATACAGGAACTCCAAGTAGACGAGGAGGTCAAAATAGAAGTTTTTAGAGATGGAAAGTATGAATCCTTGGTTGTAATATTAGGGGAGGGAGATTAATAAGAATCTTTCTCTTCCTCTAAAATCTTTAATTATTTTAAAATCTTTGTTTTCTAAAAGATTAACCAGATTTCCAATTGTGCTAGGCTCAATCTCTATTAACAATGTAACTTTTCGTCCTAAATGGTTCTTGTTGCTTACCTGCTTTAGTAACTTCTTGTAATACTTTAGACCATCAGTTCCTCCAACAATAGCTCTTTTTGGTTCATAATCTTTTACACTTTTATCTAAGCCATTATAGAGATATTTAGGTACATATGGTAAGTTTGCAATTATTAAAGTGTCTTCTTCTATTTTAGTACCAGAGAGCAAGTTTTGTTTTATCAAGGAGACTTTCTCGTTAACCTTGTGTAACGCGGAGTTTTTTCTGGCGACCTCTAAAGCACTCTTGTTGTCTTCGATTCCCAAAAACTTGTACTTGTTTCTTCCACACAAAATTTTGGCCAAAGAAATAATTATACACCCTGACCCTGTTCCCACATCTATTATATGAGTACAGCTGTTGTTTTCATCTAAAAAACCTTTTGCAATAGTAACTAATTGTTCTGTTTCCGTTCTAGGTATTAAGACATTCCTGTTTACAATGAAAGGGTAACCTAAAAAATCTGTACTTCCTCTAATATATTCCCAAGGTTCATTTTTTTGTATTCTTTTTAATATTTTTTCTAAATCAATACCTTCTTTTTTTGAGAAATCTAAAATTTCTTTAGAAATCCTTGATACATCAAAATAGCCTGTTTCTTTTAGGATTAATTGGATACTATAGAGAACCTTTAACTCATCACTCACTTTTATCTTCCTCTTTTAATAACTGATTTATTATGCCATCCTTAACTTCTTTTAAAATTTCTTCTAGATTTCCATTCATAATAGAATCTATATCAAACCAAGATTTTTTAATTCGGTGATCAGTTATGCGGCTTTGAGGGAAATTGTATGTCCTTATCTTTTCAGATCTCATAGCAGATCCTATTAATTTCGACCTCATATCTCCTCTTTTGTCATCTTCCTCCTGCTTCTTTTTGTCATATAATCGAGCTCTAAGAATTGCCATTGCCTTTTCTTTATTCTGAGCTTGGAATTTGGTTTCTTGACAGCTAACTACAATACCAGTTGGAATGTGAGTTATTCTAACGGCAGAATCAGTCTTGTTTACAGACTGTCCACCAGCTCCAGATGACCTCATGACTTCTATATTTAAATCTTGAGGATTAATCTCTATATCAACCTCTTTAGCCTCTGGTAAAATAGCTACAGAGGTTGTAGAGGTATGTATCCTTCCAGATGATTCAGTAGTAGGGACCCTTTGTACTCTATGTACACCACTTTCATATTTTAAGTCTCTATACACATTTTTCCCTTCTATTTGAGCAATAACTTCTTTGTATCCACCAGACTCTGAAATACTAGCTTCCAAGAGATTGACACTCCAGCCCTTTTTAGAAGCATACTGTTTGTACATCCGAAAGAGATCAGCAGCAAAAAGAGATGCCTCTTCTCCTCCTGCTCCTGCCCGTATTTCTAAAATGGTAGATCTATCATCGTCTTGACTAGAAAATCTTTTAGAAATCTTCATTTTCCTGATATCACTATCTAAATTTTCAATATCTTGCTCTAAAGTATCAATTTCTTCCTGTGCCATTTCTTTAATCTCATGATCATTCTCAACTTCTAACATCTCTTTAGCATTTTTTAATTCTTTTAAATCCTTCTGTATCTGAGAGGTTTTAACAGAGAGTTCGGAGTAGTATGAAAGTTCACTACTGATCTCTGAAATGTTCTCTGAATTTCCTTGAAAATCTGTAAGTTTGGATTCTAATTCCCTTACTTTTGTTTGAGCACTGTTTTCTTTGTATTTTTTCTCTAACGCAAGTATATCCATAATGGATGATATCATTTTAAAATATTTATGGGAATTTGCTATCTACTAACTTTTGCGTTCTCAAGCATATCTTTAAGAGTTAGAGTAGAGGAAGGCAGGGCTCCTGCATTTTGATCTTTCTGTCTTCTTCTCTCCATTTTTTCTTTCTTAGATTTGTAAGAGAGACCTTTAGCTTTTTCAACTCTTTCGGTATATTTCTTTACAAGGCTGTCAGTATCAACAATTTTTTGCTCTCCTGTATAGAAGGGATGGCATTTGGAACAGATTTCAATATTAATTTCATCTGTATCTAATGTAGAGCCAGTAACAAAAGAATTACCACAGGAGCAAGTAATCTTTAGAGTATTATATTTTGGGTGTATATCCTTTTTCATTGCGATTGTGATTATATCAGAAGGATATGGGAGTGTCTAGAAGTTTTAAAATTCTATTATATATATACTTTGGATGTGCTCTTTGCTTGGTTTAATTAAGATGGTATATTATATTCATGCAATATCCTAAGAGTATACAGAACAGAATAAAGAGAACGGAGGGTCAGGTAACTGCTGTTAGGAAGATGATTGTAGCAGGGGAATCAGATGAAAGAGTAATGACGCAATTACAAGCATGTATATCTTCTTTAGAAAGCCTTAAGACAGAACTTATAAAGCAACAGATGAAAGAATCAATGGTTCGTGATGTAAAGAAATCCTTAGGCTTAGAGGATTAAAAAGAAAGAATACTGTCCAATTTGAGAATTTGCTATACTAGAATAATATTGA
>JAAZGF010000056.1 GCA_012511375.1 Candidatus Dojkabacteria bacterium
ACAAAGTTGTTTAAATGTGCAGTTGTAAACTGTTTAAAACTTGCTACTATATCCCTAAGAATTTGCTCAGATCTTAACTGAGTGTCTGCTTTAGTCACAACTCTAATCCTGAACTCAAAACCAACTTTCAACATCTTCTTCTCAATCTCTTTTAACTCTTCCTCTTGACCTGGAGAGAGCTTTACAACCTCTTTTTGTACCTTGTTAGTAGAGCTCTCTGTTAGAGCTTTCCCTACCCCCGCAAAAAGAGAAGATACAAAGCTCCAGAAAGTACTACCATACGGATTCTTCCCTTCCCTTATTGCAGTTATATATCTCTTTGCCCTCTCTTGCCAATAGTTTGATACTGGTCTAACTATTATTTGTATCCATGCCCGCTCTCCCCTATTCAACTCTGAAAGCGCCCCTGTTATTGCAGCTAAAGGATCTACCTCAAAACTCATAAAGGTCTTAATTGGAAAAATGTAATCTTTCTCCATCTCTATCTCTCCAGTTGTGATAAAGGTCTCTTCTCTCTCTTCTTCCTTAGTATAATCATTAACATACTTTATATCTGCATTTGGATACTGAGCATATATTTGCCCTTCTATAAAGCGAGAGAGGTGCTCAGGTGCAACCACATAAAACTTAATTCCATTTTCCTCTGAAGATACTATCTCAAAACTAACGACATCCGGACATTTCTTGTAATCCTCTAAAATGCCATGTATGGAGGCAAACATCTGTTCTGCAGCTAAAGAAGCCTTTTCATTCTCCCTTGGAACTAATATCTGCATAACAAAAGGATTCCTTACTTCTTCATAATATTCTTCCTCACTCTTTTTCTTGTTACCAATAAAAAGTATTAAAACGACAAAAAGAAGAGAAAGAATTAGCAAGATTAAGATAGCAATTATCATTATCATGGTTAAAATTTTAATAGAAAGATAGGTTTTAAGCAAATCCCATAACTAAAATATTTCTGTATGAGCAATATCATCTCCCAAAATTACTACAATATCACCAGTTGTCATAAAAGATGGTCTTTCCTCTAACAATTCAAATCTTTCAAGTAATACATCTGAGACAACCTTTAGTGAATTTTTAAATTGAGTTTCGTCAGAAATATAGACATAGGTCTTCTCATATCTCTTAGGTGCATTACCAAATCGTACTACATCGCAACCACTATTCTGTATCTTCCTAGAATAGATTACTGCTCTACCAAGAATATCTGTTCCGTTATACACCTCTACCCTCACTCTTTCTTGCTCTAGACCTTTATCTGCCATTTTAGAAATATAGCTTCTTAAAGCCTTATCATACTCCTTTACATTTATGCTCCCCACAATTCCACCACTCTCAGAGAACTTCTCAACAGAGAAAGAAGGTCTACTTACATCTAGTGCATAAGTTGTTTCTCCACTATCTATCTCTTTTTTAAATGAACTCACTTTTCGCATAATTGTAGGAAAAGAGAGATTAGAAAATATTTGCTGATTTAATTCTTTTACTTTCCCTATTTTAAAGAATGTCTCCCGTACTGAAATTAGAGAAGAGAAAGTACTTAGTCCATAGAAAGAATCAGCAGGGTCTCCCCCTATTAAGGAATGATAAGACAACCTATCTCTATCCTTAAAAGTTTTGGGCTCTCCATATATTTCAACCATACTCTCATATGCTTCTGTGGTTATCCAAATATAGTTTTGTACCCTAAAACCAAGAATTTCACTTAATTGCCAAAGAGCATACTCTACCCCTCTTCCTTCTTGCAAAAAATCTCCTGCATATCTAAGAGAGGAAACAGATATTGGACTACCAAACTCTTCCTCTAACCCTTCAAAATATATACTACCTGGAATATATACTAACAAAGAAATCCCTTTATTCTTGTTCTGAAGAAACACAAAAACATCAACTATTTTTCTGGCTTCTCCTGTTTCTCTCTCAAAAATGAAAAGTGTTTTTTCCATATCGCTTTTTTCCTGGGAAAGTATTGTGTGAGAAGCGACATGCTCTGCTACAGGATTAGCTGTTTCAACACTTAAAAATTCAATAGTAAAGTATATTATATACAACAACATTGCAACCATTAACAAAGGAAGAATTACAGCTTTTAGGTTAATCTTAATCCCCTTTCTGTTCTTTTTTCTTATAACTCTTTTTCTTTTCATGTTTTAAATCTTACAAATTGAAAAATACTCATCTTTTAAATCTAGAAAAGACAAAAAGATTGATCTTAACTCTATCCTTTCTGGAATATTTTTGCCCTTGTTGTTTTTATACAGTGTGTCTCCCTTTATATATATACCCATATATTCTAACGTTGCCCTTATTTGATGCATCCTACCTGTTTCTATGGAGACTAGAAGTAAATCTTGAGATACAGGTTTAATATATGAAAGTGCATTCTTAGCTCCTCCGCTCTTGTATCTTTTAAATGCCATTTTTATCCTATTTTTACTACTTCTTTCTATATATCCTTCTACTTTATACCATTCTTCGTTAAAAACAAATTTTCTTTTTTCAATATCCTCTACCTCCTTGTAAATATCTAAACTCTTTTGAGGTAGGATATTTTCAATATCTGTAACCAGCTGTCTGAATTCCACTTGGGCTAGATATATCTTCTTTGCTATTCGAGCTTCAAATTGCTTTTGGAGTTTGTTCTGCATGGGAACTGTTTTTGCAAAAACCATAACTCCTGAAACCCCTTTATCTAACCTATGTACTAAACCAGCTCTTTTAAGATTTTTGTCATATACTCCCTTTAGTTCTAAATATCCTCTAACCCTATTTACTAAAGTATTTGACAAGTTACCTATTCCTGGATGAACTGCAATCCCCTTAGGCTTATCTATAATCAAGAAATCTTCTGTTTCAAAAAGTATATCTAAATCACCCTCTTCCGGAATAATATCATCGCTCCTATCCAAACTACTCTCTAACTTCTTTAGCTTCTCCCAATCTATCTCTACTCTATCTCCTTTCCTTAATTTGTATGACGTTTTTGGAAAAGAATTATTTACTGATATTAATTTATCCCAATTCTCTTGTAAAAAGCTTCTAGAGAAAACTACAAACCCTCTCTTTTTAAGAGATTCCGACAAAAACAAATCTACTCTTTTTCCCTCTTCGTTTTCAGTTATCTCCATTTTTACTATTTAGGCAATTTAATTGGATGATTCATCTCTACTGGAGAGATTTCCCTTACAGAAGAGACTTTTTCTATTGTTACATTGTCTTTCTTAGAATCCGATATGTAAAAGATTGTTCCCAAAAGAGACCAAAAAACAAAAAGAATAACTGCTCCTTTTTCAATGTAAGAGATGT
>JAAZGF010000057.1 GCA_012511375.1 Candidatus Dojkabacteria bacterium
GGAGGAAATATTTCAACAATATCCCCCTGTATTCTAAAAACTCCAGTAGTAAAATCCATACTATCTCTTGTATATCTCATAGACACCAGCTCTAAGGCCAATTCTGAAAGATCTACCTCTTGCCCAACATGTAAGTACAAACTCTTGTTCTCATAATTTGCTGGATTCCCAATATTATATATACAAGAAACTGAAGCTATAACTATAGTGTCTCTTCTAGTTAAAGCAGAATTCATAGCACCAAATCTCAAGTTTTCTATTTCCTTGTTAACATCAGACTCTTTCTCTATGTAAAGATCTTTTGAAGGAATATATGCCTCTGGTTGATAGTAATCGTAGTAGGAGACAAAATATTTAACAGAATTGTTAGGAAAATACTCTTTAAACTCCTCATAAAGTTGAGCTGCTAAAGTTTTGTTATGAGAAATGATAAGAGAAGGTCTGTTAAGAGTATTAATTATGTTAGCCATAACAAAGGTTTTACCGGAACCTGTAACACCTAGAAGGGTTTGTTTCTCATAATTGCTCTTTACCCCCTCAAGTATCTCTTCTATTGCTTTGGCTTGTCCCGGAGAAGGCTTGTAAGCGGACTTTAGTTGAAAATTACTCATTCCTTATTCTATCACTATTCGCTCTGTAGAGGATATGTGTAGAAGTAATCCTGTACTCTTGCGCAGTCGTATATTGTAGTATTTACAATATTTCGCATATCAGAGCTATCATAACCTATTCCTATCATTTTTCTACCACCTTCTGCCAAGAATGATACATCTGTTTCTGAAAATCTAATAGGCAGATCAACTTTACCTTCAATTCTTTCTCTTCGTCCTTCTTCCGAATATATATCATCTCTTACCTCTGGGCTTGATACTTGATGAAGAAAGACTATAAATTGGGGAAATAATGATGGATCGTACTCATTCTCTGGACTATTGGGGTCAAGAGAATTAAAAACATACTCAGAACCTTGTTTATGTCTTCCCCAATATGCATAAAACAGCTCTCTAACAAGAGCATTTTCATAAAAAGTCTCAAGAAGCCTTTTAACATCTCTACTACCACGTAGCTGTAATCTACGATAAAACAGTTCATTTTCAGTATATGGTTTTGGATATTCTTTTGTTTGAAGTGTTTCAATCATAGCCCATAATATCAAATTTCACTTAAATATTCAACCTGTTTTAGCTAATTATCATATATGCTAAAATAATAAGTATGGATAAACCGAAATTAAACAAACTCTCCCAAGAGGTAATAAATCAGATAGCAGCAGGAGAAGTAGTAGAAAGACCATCATCAGTAGTAAAAGAGTTACTCGATAACTCTATAGACGCAGACTCAAGCAAAATAGTGATAAAGATTAAGAACGGGGGAATCGATTTAATAGAGATTTCAGATAATGGAATTGGGATACCCAAAGAAAGCATGACTTCGATATTTGATCCTCATACCACCTCTAAAATTTCAAATATAGAGGATTTAAACACACTATTAAGTATGGGATTTAGAGGGGAGGCTCTCTCTACAATCTCATCTGTATCTAATGTAACCTTACTTTCTAAATACCGAGAGGAAGAGACAGGGTATAAAATACTTTTTAACGAAAATGGGAAATCACCAGTCAAGAAAGTAGCAAAAGAGGATGGAACAACAGTGAAAATAGAGAATATATTTTACAATATTCCTGCAAGACAGAAATATTTAAAAAGCCCTCAAACTGAATACAGGAAAATACACGAACTACTTAATAGCTACTTTTTAATATACCCAAATATCCATTTTGTTTTAGAAAAAGATGGAAAGATAGTGAAAGAGCTTCCTCAAGTTTTAAATACAAAACCTGGAGATATAGTAGAAAAAAGGCTAAACGAAATAGTAGGGGAGAGCAGTAGTTTCCTAAAGCTCTACTATGAAGGTTCAGGAATCAAAATATCTGGATATACAGCACATCCCTCAAACCACAAAAGTAGTAACCCAAAAACATACATTTTTGTAAATAACAGACCCATATATGACAAAGGAATAGTAAGAGCAATTTATGAAGGATATTCTAGATATATACCACATGGACAGAAAATTGATTTTGCAATTAATATTCTAATTAACCCTGAACTTGTAGATATAAATGTACATCCAAGAAAAGAAGAAGTACGCTTTGAGAATCCGTTTAGAATATACAGCGCTATAGAAGACGCAGTAAGACATGTTCTCTCAAAGGAACTTTCATACAAAGAGACTCCCTCTACAAATAATTTTGCAGCTATAAGGGAATCTTTCGCAAAACAGAGCTCTAACAGTAAACTTTACGAACCAACTAATATTTACAATTCAAACAAATCCGCTTCTGTTCAAGACACACTCCTTTTTTCTAAAGAGCTACTAACTGACATACCTGAAGACACACAACTCCCGTGGGAAGAGGGACAAGAAATAGTCAATATTTTCCAAATATTTAAAAAATATATAGTAATTGAGTTCATAGAAGAAAAATTATGGATGATAGATCAACATGCTGCTGCAGAAAGGATTAACTTTGAGAGTCTTTCAAAAGGGAAAGATAATATTGATGTTCAAAATTACCTAGTAGCAGTAGAGCTAAACTTAAAAGATGAGGAGATACTGTTTTTAGAGGAACATATAGATTTTTTTAAAAACATAGGTATTCTCTATGAAATAAAGAAAAACAAGCTCATTTTAAAAACAGTGCCTGTTGAATTTGTTAACTCTGATTTCAAAAAAGTCTTTGAAGAGATATTTTCCTTAGAAGAAGATATAGAGCTTCTAAAGAAAAACTTTAAAAAGTTAAGGGACGATATTCTTGCAACTATCTCTTGTCATAACAGTATTAGAAGCGGTCAGAGGTTACAGAAGGAAGAAATGTTAGATATATACAACAAACTGATGGATTGCCAGAACCCATATAGCTGTCCTCATGGAAGGCCTGCAGTATGGAAACTATCCTTAAGTGAAATAGATAGTAATTTTGAAAGGACATATTAATGAAGCAAGGGAAACTGTATTTAATACCAACACCCATAAGTGAAAACAAATCAATGAGAGACGTATTACTGAAGGAAGATATAGATGTAATCAATTCCTTAGAATATTTTGTCTCTGAAAAGGCAAAAACTGCAAGGTTTTTTCTAAAAGACCTACCTTTAGAGAAAAAAATACAGGAAATAAATATAACGGAGTTAAATGAGCACACAAAAGATACTGAAATTAACAAACTGCTAGAACCTGCTTTAAATGGTCGTGATATAGGACTGCTTTCTGATGCAGGAGTCCCCTCTATTGCAGATCCAGGGTTTCGACTAGTGTCATTAGCTCAAAAAAAGAAAATTACCGTAATCCCTTTTGTAGGACCTTCATCTATACTAATGGCATTAATGGCATCAGGATTAAACGGTCAAAGCTTTTCCTTCTTAGGGTATTTACCAAGAGAGAAAAATAGTAGAAGAAAAAAGATTAAAATATTAGAAGAAATAGCTTTAACTACAAAACAGACACAAATCTTTATGGAAACACCATATAGAAATCAGCATTTGTTTGACGATATCCTTGATGTTTGTGAACCCGATACAAGAGTATGTATAGCTATGGATATTATGGGAGAGAATGAATATATTGTAACCAAGGAAGTACAGGAGTGGAATCCCAAAAAAGTATTAGCAAAGAAACCATGCCTATTTTTAATTAATAAATAATAAACAAGTGTCTGTATTTATAGGGTCAATCCCAAACAATGATAAAGATGACATTCAATTAGCAAAAGATATTGTAAAGAGAAATATCTCTTGTGAAGGAGATCTCATAACCTTAAAAAAGAAGCTTGAGGGGATATTTAATAGTAAACCCTTCCTCTTTAACAGAGGTAGAGACTCCCTATACTTCTTTTTAAGACTTCTGAACTTAAATAGTACTGATGAAGTTCTTTTACAAGCATTTACCTGTATTGCTGTAGTATCACCAATAATCTGGACTAAAGCCAAACCTGTCTACATTGATATTAAGAAAGAGAGTTTTAATATGAATCTAGATTCTCTGAAAAAAAAGATTACAAGCAATACAAGAGCTATCATAGTTCAACACACATTTGGAAATATAATAGATACACAGAAGGTTAGAGAAATTGTGGAGAAGGAAAATAGAAGGAGGGAAACTAACAGGAAAATATATCTAATAGAGGACTGTGCCCATATATTTACAGAAGATTTTTCGAAGTTAGGTATAGGTAAGTATAGTGATATGTATTTTTTTAGTTTCTCACAAGACAAAAGTATTAGTAGTACACAGGGAGCATTAATGATAATAAACAATCCCACTTTGCTGAAAAAAGCTACTTTAGAGTATCAAAATATACAAGAACCAAACAAGAAAGAAGCCCTGTATAATGCTAAATATATACTCCTATGGAGCAATATAAAGAGAAATTACTTTAAGACATTAATACCTTTTACCAATATTACCATTGGTAGAATCCTCATAATTGTATATAGAATGCTTGGGTTAATAAGGAAACAAGCAGGCACTAATACTGTTCAGGGTGCAAAGATAGAAAAAATGAGTGATATACAGGCATGTTTGCTTTTAAATCAGCTTAAAAAGAGTAACCTATTCAATAAACATAGAGAGGATATTGTTAACATTTACAATAAATACCTAGATAAAGAGTACAGATACACTTCTAATACAAAGTTCCTTTTAAGGTACCCCATACTACTCCAAAACACACAGGAGATTAAGAGAAGGTTACTTGAATTGAAACTAATTTCAGGAAATTGGTACAAAAATCCTGTTCATCCTCTAACTTATGAATCTAAAAAGCTAACAGATGTTAACTATATCGTAGGATCTTGTCCAAATACAGAGTTCTTGGGAAAGCAGGTATTGAATTTGCCTACTAATATTGAAATGACCTCAGAAATAGCAATCAAAGTCTCTAAAATTATTAATAAGTTTGCAAGACCACTTAAATTTTAAATTAGTTTAAGAATGTTTTTAGAATTTAGAAACATAGAAGAAGATAAAGAATGGGATTTGTTAACACATTCTTTACCTACATACTCATTTTTAAATAGTAGTGCTAGATATAATTATGAGAAGAGCATAGGAAGGGTAGTATATAGGTATGGTATATACAGTAACAACACTTTCCTTGGCATTATAACCGCCTCTGTAGGCCATTCTAAGCTCTTTGGGAACTTTTTAGAGTGTAAACACTCACCAATGATTTGTGGTTCTAAAATACAGTATTGGGAGCAGATACTAAGTTTCCTGAAAGATTTAGCTAAGAAAAATTCTTGCTTTCTTTTGAGATTCTCTCCTTTATACAAAGAAAATGATTTACTAGTAGAGTTCTACAAAAAGAATGGGTTTAAATTAGCACCAACACATAATGTAGATGCTTTAATTTCACAACATATTGACTTAACAAAAGATCTAGAAGAACTTAAGAGAGAAATGAATAAGACAAAAAGAAATCTACTAAACAGACTGCTAAAGGATGAGGATGTAAGAGTAGAAATCTTTAATGACGACTCCAAATTTGACCTGTTTGAAAACTTACATGAACAAACAGTAAAATTAAAAGGATATACAGATAAACCAACAGCTCTCCTTTTAAAAGAACTTCTCTTCCAAGTTAAAAATAATATGTGCTACTTTTTAGTAGGCTACTACAAAGAGCAACCGATAGGGGTATGGCAGTGTACTCATTATGGTGATAACCTTCATCTATACCAAGCCGCTACAGATACGGAGTTTAGGGACAAGAATATAAATATTACATATCTTCTCTTTTGGGAAAGTCTTAAACTTGGTAAAAACCTAGGTTGTAAGACCTTAGATCTTTTTGGAGGCGTAGTACCAAAAGGCTATGAGAACAGAAAGCATCCATGGAGTGGAGTAGGAGCCTTTAAAGAGAGTTTAGGAGGTCAAAAAGTCACATATTTACACAGTAGAGATTATCCTCTTAAGAGAGTTAAATATACTATCTATTACCTCTATTCCTGGCTTAGAACAATATTGAAAGGCCATACAATCAAGTGGTAAGTTCTACCAACTACTTCCGCCACCACCTCCAAAGCCACCTCCACTACTACCTCCGCTAAAACCACTTCCTCCTGATCCTCCGTGAGTAGATGTAAAACCACCAGCACTATTAGGAGGTTTAGCTTTGTTTTCCACGTTCTTTCCCATATTAAGCAAAGAATTTGTTAAGACATAGGAGTCAAACCCTGTTACATCACCCTCATACCAAGATGGTGGTTCAGTATAAATATCTTTAAATTCATTAGCCCATTTCTTCTCTAAACCAAATATGATTGCATAAGGAAGTAGCTTCTCAAATACACCTCTAAATTTCTCTGGATTATTATGAAAATCAATTCTATGCTTTTCGGCTGTATTAATATATAGTTTTAGACCCTCTAACTCATGATATATATCATTTCCTTTTTCTCCTCGAAAATCTACTTTAAAAGAGAATATTAATGCAAGAATAGATGAAATTCCTAATCCAAAAGACCAACCAGTCAAAGCATACTCTAAGAAGACTCCTAAAGACATAAATGAAAGAAAAACACCTATGATACCAAGAGAGGAGAGAGATGATTGTAGTTTTCTTCTATTTTGATCAAAATACTTTAATTCAAATGCCTTATCACTTAATTTCCTGTTAATATCCCTTACAGTAAGATAGAAGTCAGAGTGTATTTTCTTTGTATTAACACTATCTCCTTTTTTAAATATATCTAAAAGTATTAAATTAGAAGCATCATCGATTTCTAAAGCCTGCTGAGATTGTTTTTCTAATATATACTCCCTTTTCCCTTCCTGTTTTATCTTTATATGGCCATCTATAGCCATTTGGATAATTTCTGCTGTAACATGCCTATTCTCTAGTACTTTCTTGTAAAGAAAACCAGCAAACAAAGGAGTTA
>JAAZGF010000058.1 GCA_012511375.1 Candidatus Dojkabacteria bacterium
CTGAGAAGAAAGAAAATGGAAAAATAAAAGTTACTGAAAAAATATTACAAAACACTATTCAGAAACCAATCTACTATGACAAAAACGGAGAAGAGCATTACAATATAATATCTGCCATTCATAAATCTATGAGGTCTTCAAATGCTGATGCTGCAGCGTACTGGATTGGGCGAATGCTAAGTGGAGGAGAAGACCCTCTCTTTGTCGCAAGAAGACTATTTAGATTTGCAAGCGAGGATATAGGGAATGCAGATCCAAATGCACTAATACTTGCAAATAGTGTATATGATGCCTGTCAAAAAATAGGAATGCCTGAATGTGAAGTATTTCTAATTCAATTAGGAATATATCTTTCTAACGCACCTAAAGATAATACCGCATACATGGTAGAAGGGATGGTAAAAGAAGATATTGAAAAATTCGGTAATTTACCTGTACCATTACATATTAGGAATGCTCCAACCAAATTGATGAAAGAGCTAGACTACGGTAAAGGATATGAATATGATCATGACCTAAAAAACAAAAAATCCGACCAACAATGTATGCCTGATAAATTAAAAAATAGACAATATATTAAGAAATAATTAAAAAGAGCGTAAGAAGTGGAAAATTTACAATAATATATATATAATTATGAACATGAAAGTAAAAACAGACAAAGAAATTATTGAAAGAATACTTACTAAGGGGGTAGAGCAGATACTACCTTCAAAGGAAGCTCTAAGGAAACTTCTTGAGTCAGGAAAACGAATTCGAATATACCAAGGATTTGATCCTACTGCGAATTCACTTCACATAGGTCATGCTGCTCATCTCCACAAGTTAGAAGATTTTAGAGAATTAGGCCATGATGTCATCTGTGTTATAGGTGATTTTACTGCAAGAATAGGGGACCCTGACAAAAAATCTGTAAGAAAACCCTTAACAAAAGAGGATGTTGAAGAAAACATGCAATCATTTAAAGAACAGATTGGAAAGATATTGGATATAGACAACAAAGAAAACCCAGTACAATTTAGATACAACAGTGAATGGCTAGAAGAATTAAAATTTGCTGACATACTAGAACTTGCATCTAACTTTTCAGTGCAACAAATGCTAAAAAGGGATATGTTTCAGAAAAGAATAGAAGAAAACAGACCGATATATATACACGAATTTATGTATCCAATAATGCAAGCATATGACAGTGTTGTATTAGATACCGATATTCAGTTGGGTGGAAATGATCAACTTTTCAATATTCTCGCAGGAAGACATTTGATGAGTATGCTAAAGAACAAAGAAAAAATCGTAATGACAGGAAAACTTTTAACTGCAAGTGATGGAACCAAGATGGGAAAAACAGAAGGAAATATGATTAGAATGGATGATACACCAGAAAACATATATGGCAAAATTATGGCTTTCAACGATGATTCCATTCTAAGTGCTTTTGAAATTCTAACATTTGCTACCATGGATGAAGTTAAAAAATATCAAGAGAGGTTGGACTCTGGAGAAAACGCAATGAATCTCAAAAAAGAGTTAGCCTTTAGAGTAACATCTGAGATTACTAGTGAGAAAGAGGCTGAAAGAGCCCAAAAATATTTTGAATCTATTTTCCAAAAAAAAGAGCAGGAAGTTGAAATTCCTCTAAAAAAGATAGGAGAGGAGGAAATAGCCTTAAATGAATTACTTGTTAAAATTAACTTTGCAGTTAGTAAATCAGAAGCAAAGAGATTAGTAGAGCAAGGAGCTGTAAAAATCAATGATAAGAAAGCAACAGAGTTTAATCAGATTTTAGCTATTAAAAATTCTCAACCAATTATTCTAAAAGTTGGGAAGAAAGTCTGTTCTATTGCGTATAACTAATTCCTAATTTAAGAAAAATCATGAGTCTCTCAAGAGTCTAACAAGGCAGCACAAAAAGTATGATGAAAGAAAAAGAACTTCAAGACAATATATTAAAAGAAACCCCAGAAGCATTTAGAGATACTGTTTTAGATGCAATAGAGTATGCTAGAACTTTTCACAAAGACAAGAAAAGGTATAACCAAGAACCCATGCTTTCTCACCTTTTAAGTATAGCCAAACTTACAGTACAGGTAGGGCTAGATTGCAACTCTACAATAGCAAGTATCTTACACGAGGTAGAATTATCAGAAGAACATGTTAGGAATATTTCTAACTCTTTTGGAGAAGAAGTATTAACTCTTCTAAAAGATATTCATAGAATAAAGCAAAGCACTGAGACGGAAGAGACTCCAGAACAAATAATTATAAAATATATTTTAAGTAGTTCAGAAGACTTAAGACCAGTAATAATAAAGGTATTAGATACATTAGAAGATGTAAAAACAATAGATGTTGTTCCAAAGGAAAAAAGAAAAAAATCTCTTTCAAAAGCTTTAAATATCTATGTTGTTTTAGCAGAATATTTAGACCTTTTCTCTATCAAAAAGGAAATAGAGGAAAATGCATTCAAAGAGCTATTACCCAAAGAGTATGAAAATATTAATAAAAGGTTAGAAAAAGAGGAGATAGACGAAAAATTGCTTAAGAATCTTGAAAATGCCATATGGGAACAAATTAAAAACTTACCCTTTAAGAAGGAGGTAAAAGGAAGAATAAAATCAAAGTACAGCATATACAACAAACTTAAAAAATATGAAAAAGAGTGGACAAACCCTGATGTAAATAGAGTAAAGGACTTAATTGCATTTAGGATAACTACATTGGAGAAGGATGATTGTTTCCTAATCTTAGAGAAATTAATAGATAAAGGGGAAATGAACTACGATCGATTCAAAGATTACATTTCAAACCCTAAAAAAAATGGCTATCAAGCTGTACAGTTCCCAATCAAACTACCAGAAGTATCTGAGTTGGAAGTAGAAATACAAATACTGACAGAGGAGATGCACTATACCAACACATACGGCCCTGCTTCTCATATCGCTTACAAAGCAAGTAAGTCTAGATTTGCAAAACCTACAAACCAGTACGATTGGGTAGAAGAGATACACAAGCAAATGATGGCTTCGAAAAAAGAAAGAATTTCCAAAAGAAATATTCCGATACTGTGTAAAATCTTCAGAGATGAAGTATTTGTTTTTACTCCAAAGGGCAAAATCATAGATTTAGAGAAAGGAGACACTGTACTAGATTATGCTTTCAAGGTACATACTGAAATAGCAAATAAAGCAATTTCAGCGAATATAAACGGAAAGGTATCAAAACTCTCTACTATTCTAAAAACCGGAGATGTTGTTGAAATTAAAACTGATAAAAACAAAAAATGCCAGAAAATAGATGCATTAGCATATGCTAACTCCACAAGTACAAAATTTAAAATAAGAAACCAGCTTTCAAAGTATCTGTTAAAATAATAGAATAGGACAATGAAGAAGAAAACAAAAAAACAGCTTAATAAAATCATAAACATTGGAATAGCGGTTGTCTTAATTGGCAGTATCGTCTTTTCCATAATAATAAGTCTACTTGCCCTTTGAGGATGACATTAAAAAGGAATTCTTCAATAACTAAGATAAAAGGGATAGGGGAGAAACAAGCCTTCCTTTTTAGTAAACTAAATATATATACTATTCAAGATTTACTTTTTCATATCCCCTTCAGATACCAAGATACTTCCTCATTAATAACAATAGAGGAATTTAAGGAGAAAGAAGAAGGAACTTTCTTGGGAGAAATCGA
>JAAZGF010000059.1 GCA_012511375.1 Candidatus Dojkabacteria bacterium
ATATGCCTCTATAGCATAATTCTGTTGTCCTAGAGTGTAATATAAAATCCCAAGATTGTTATATGTCTTTGCATTGTTAGGGTCAAGCTGAATGGCTTTTTCATATGCCTCTATAGCATAATTCTGTTGTCCTAGAGTGTAATATAAAATCCCAAGATTGTTATATGTCTTTGCATTGTTAGGGTCAAGCTGAATGGCTTTTTCATATGCTTCTATAGCATGATTCTGCTGTCCTATATCCTGATATAAATCTCCAAGATTTCTCATTACTGTGGCTACTATTCCCTTTTTATTTTGTGTAATATACATACTTTCTCCCCCACTCTTTAATTTAACATAAAAGGAATTTGTCCTTCTCGCAAGAGAGAGAATATCTACATTGTCCTCAAACATATCATTTGTTATTTCAAATGTCTCAGGTCTATAAGTAAAGGTCTCATCACTGGGAGTAAAATCCTGCACATATAGCTTCCCATTTGAAGTTACTAAATATGTTGTAGAATGACCAGGGGGAAAGACATATAAGTACTTTATCCCAACTTCATCTAAGAGGATTGTTCCTAGTAGTGTGCTACCTAAACAATTTAAAAAATCTCCTTTTAGTATCTCTGAGGGTTTGAATTGATTCTCTTCGTAGCGATAGTTTCTAACAACAACAAAATGTATGTCCTCTGCAATCTCTCTCTCTACCTCTGCAATTTTATCTAAGTTATTTGGATTGTTTCTTCTTACTTCTTCTAAATCCTTCTTTAATCCTGGAATGTCTAAGTAGTCATAGAGTCTGGTTTTCTCTTGGGGAACATTAAGTCCCATCAATAGACCCTCAAGCCCTCTGTCGAAGATAGATTCTAGAATCTGATGCTCTGGCTCTTTAATAGCATTTGTTATTCCAGTTCCTGTCTTTTCTTGGATATTGGAAATTGGACCTAAAGACCTCTGCCAAGGTTTCTCTCCATCTCCCTCATATCCTTCAGTTGCTAATGCTTTGAAATATCCTTTGAAAAACCTCTCTCTTTCCCTGTCTATTTCTTCTTTATGTATCTCTATCTCCTTAGGGGCAGGTTCTGTCTTTCCTGTGATTCTTGCCATTCTGTTTGTATATATCTTTCCTCCTACAAGCCATCTATCCAAGTTATTTCTATCTTCTTCTGTAAGTTCTACAGGAGGAATGACTTCGATATCTTTATTCACCTCCTTAACTCTACTCTCAAGACTATATCCATAGTCTGAGAACTTCTTAGAGATCTCTTCTGCCAGATTCTTTCCTCTGTCTATTTTGTCTATATTTTCTTTTATATACTCCCCTGCTTTTCTAAATGTTTGTGCTAATTCCTCTATTTTTTCAACACCCTTGGTTGTCAACTCTGACCTTTTTTGATGTGTATCTTTGTCTATAGCTACCACGATATCTATTGCCTCTATGAGTGTTAAATCTTTGGGTATATACAATATTTTCTTTCCTTCTTCATCTTCTCTTTTTAGTATCTCATCTCCCATCTTTTCCCATTCCTCTCTGTCTACGAAATGGGGAGAAATGGAATCATTGGTATCACACCATGCGGAAAGTAGCCCTTGAGAAGGGTTTTCACTATATGGTTGGTTCTGGATTGTTTTATCTAGAAATTCTGTGTTAAATTCGATATCCATGTTTCAGTATAGAGGTAGAATCTGTTTTTGTATAGTTAGCCCTACTGTATCCAACTCTCTTTTATATCAATCTCCTCTCCCGGATTTATTTGTTGTTCTATTATTCCTTTGGCTAATTGTCCCTCTATTTTATCTTGAATGTATCTCTTCATAGGTCTTGCACCCATTGCAGGTTCATTGGTTTTGTTTGCTATTAACATAGGGATTTGATCAGACCATTTAATAAGGATGTCTTTCTTAGCAAGTCTCATCTTTAATTCTTCTAGTAAGAGTCCAGCTATTTC
>JAAZGF010000004.1 GCA_012511375.1 Candidatus Dojkabacteria bacterium
CTCCTGCCTTTTTTGCTTCATCCATCTTGTCTTCAGTAAATACTGCAATCTTTACACTCTTCTTTCCAGTTGAGTAAGGTAATGAAACACTACCTTTTAATGATTTTGCATCCTTGTCTTTAGGAAGATTTAAATCAACATGTAGTTCTAAAGAACCTACAAACTTTGAGTATGAAAGGCTTTTAGCTTTCTTTACAGCATCTTCTAGGGAGTATATTTTTGATCTATCTAGATCTTTTTCTAGTTTTGTGTATTTCTTTCCTCTTTTCATTTGTTTAGTTAGTTATTGAATTAAATTTCTGTCTCAACGCCCATTTGCTTTGCAGTCCCAGCAACTATCTTAGCTGCTTGATCATAATCAGCTGTGTTTAAATCAGGCATTTTAATCTCAACAATTTTCTTTACTTGCTCTTTCGAAAGTTTTCCAACTTTATTAATATTTGGCTTTTCAGAACCTTTCTTAATTTTAAGCTCTCTCCTGATTAGCTCAGAAGTAGGGGGGGTTTTAAGTATGAAATCAAAAGTTCTATCTTCGTAAATTGTTAGAACTACAGGAGTTAAAATACCATTATCTTCCTGAGTTTTCGTATTAAATTGAGTACAGAAATCCTGGGTATTGATACCGTATGGTGCTAGAGTAGGACCTATGGGTGGAGCCATGGACGCCTGTCCTGCAGGAATTGTTATCTTAATAATCTTTTTTACTTCTTTTGCCATTTTAGATAAATATCAAATATTAAAGTTTTGTAACCTGAGAAAGGTCTAAATCAACAGGTGCTTCTCTACCAAGGAATGAGATGAGGACTTTTATCTTTCCCTTGGTTGTATCTATTTCTTCTACACTTCCTATGAAATCTGCAAATGCACCATCCGTGATCTTTACAGCTTCTCCAACGCTAAATGATGTCTTAAATGAAGGCTGTTCAACTTCCATAAATTTAGTAATTGCAGCAACCTCAGATTCTGCTAAAGGTTTTGGATATCTATCAGTTTTAACAAAACCTCTAACTCCCTCAGTATTTGTAACTATATCCCATGTTTTGTTATCTAACTCCATCTTTATTAAAATATATCCAGGAAATATCTTCTCTTCTCCAATATCTTGTTTGCCTTTTTTAACGGATATTTTCTTTTGCACAGGGATTAAAATATCAACAATCTTATCTTCTAATCCGGTTGCTTCAGCTCTTTGTTTTAACTCTTTCTGAATACTGTTTTCGTATCCAGTCCTGATATTTAATACATACCACTTTGCGTTGGGGTTATCTATTTTTTTTGATTTTTTTGTTTTCTTCTCTTTTACCATATTAATATTTAATTAAAGTGCTAAGAACCAATCTCTTACAAAGTACAAGAGAAGGTCTAGTCCTAGCATGATAAGTGCGATTATACCACATAATACTAGAGTATATATTGTTAAAACAGCAACCTCTTTTTTAGAAGGCCATTTACTATTTTTTAATTCTGTTATTATATTTCTAATCTTCATTTTTATTTTGTAGTAAATAGTGGCAGGCCCACTCCGACTCGAACGGAGAACTACGGTTTTGGAGACCGCTGTTTTACCAATTGAAACTATGGGCCCCTAATTAAGGTAAAGAGCTACTGTTTTACATTGGTCTCCTGGTGTACTTTATGTCCTTGACACCTAGAAAAATATTTCTTCTTCTCTAGTTTATCTTTTACGGTATTACTTTTAAAGGTAGTGTAGTTTATTGAGTTACAATCAGTACATTTAAAAGCAATAATGTTTCTTTTTACTTTTGCCATTTCTTTTCGGAAATCAAATTTAGAATAATGGGAAAATACTCCGTATTATATTGAAAATATATGAAGAGGTCAAATATTTGTATAGAGAGGAGAGAGCTGGATCTGAGAATTGAACTCAGGACCTCATTCTTACCATGAATGTGCTCTACCAACTGAGCTAATCCAGCACACAAGCCTAATTATACTACATTTGATAAATCTGTAAATTATTTCTCTTTTAGAGCTGTCGCCTTTTTGAAGAAATATATCCAAAGAGGTATTAGAATAATCATGATAGTAACATTCATAGCAGGAGCGGATGGACCTACATACATATCCTTTGTAGGCTCAAAAAGGAAAAAGTCAGCAAGGTAATATACTGTAAAAGGAATCATAACTATTGTGAGAAAGCTGTAAAAGCCAAGGGAAAGGAAGAAATATGCCTTTTTGATAAATAGATCTATATTTTCTTCTTTTATTTTACTTATACCGTATTGATGTATTGCAAATAGAAAGGACATAGAGAGAATTAAAGAAACACCAGTGATAAGCTCTGTTTTCCTAATTGATTTATCAAAGCAGAAATCCCTCTCATAAAAAGTCATTACTTCTCTTCCAAAGTAGCATTCTTGGAACTCTCCATAGGGAATGCCTTCTTCATTTCGAAAATCCTCTTCTTTGTTGGCGAAATCTAAGGTATATGAAAATGGAATAGGAAACTTGTATGAGAGGAGTGCTTTTGAAGTTAATCCAATCCCTATTATTAGTATACCAAGAGTAACAAAAGAGACTAGATAAAGGTACGCTTGGAGTAGGGTATGAGAGGTTATTTTGAAGTTTGATGTTTTTTGATCTTTTTTCATATTAATAATCATATATATTAATACACCAATTACAAGTAATGCGAAAGGGGAAGAGAAAAACAAAAACAAAGGCTTTAATAAAATTAAGTAGCCAAGAATATAGGTGGGCGGGATGCAGAGGACTGGATTTGAACCAGTGTATCCCGAAGGAGTCGGATTTACAGTCCGATGCGTTTGACCACTCCGCCACCTCTGCAAATTTCTGGAGCCGAAGAAGAGATTCGAACTCTTGACCTACTGTTTACAAAACAGTTGCTCTGACCAACTGAGCTACTTCGGCAAGGTGATGCAAGTTTAATATATGTAAGTAATATAGTCAATATAGGGTGGTGTTAAAAGGAAGGTGCTCTAGAAGGTGCGGAGTCATAGAGCTCTGAACATTAAGTGGGTTCTCGCAACCTGATCCCACAGGACCAAGCAATATTTGCTGTTTGAGATCCCTAAGCTCTTTAGTATGGAGCTATGAAACCACAGAGTTCCTACTAGAGCATCCCTATTGTACCTTGTAAAATGTAGGAAACACAAATATATTTGGGCCCATAAGGGAGTTTCTAAAGGAAACCTAGTAGCAGAAGAGATTTTGATATAAAGAAAGACATAAAAATAGATGCAATAGACCCAGATGGTGTAATAGGTAGTATAAGTATAACTAAAAATATAATTTGGAACCTTTCCATCTGTTGCCAGTAGTATCTTAGCTTTATTGGCAATATAGCTCTTACTATCTTATGTCCATCTAAAGGAGGTATTGGAATTAAATTAAAAAACGCTAGAGCAAGATTTATAGTAGTAAAAGTTAAGAGGAAAAGTCCTCCTATTGATCCTGTATCTACATTGAATATCCAGTTGGCTAAGCCACATAGTGATGCTAAAAGGAAATTAGAAAAAGGCCCAGCTAATGCCGTTATCGCGGTTCCTAACTCTCCTTTCTTAAAATTATATTCATTAATGGGAACAGGTTTGCTCCATCCAAATCGGAAAAAAATCATAGACAATGCTCCAATAGGGTCTATATGTGCTAAAGGATTTAAGGTTAAACGACCTGCAGCCTTTGCTGTAGGATCTCCTAGTTTGTAAGCAGCTAATCCGTGAGCATACTCATGGAGAGTAGAAGCTATTAATATTGATGGAATCGCAAAGAGAATCCAATAAATTGTATCTGAAATAACCATAAAATAGATTATACCATGATAGGTGTTGCTCCTTGTTAGATGTGGTGCTATAATACCTTCGTTATGTCAAAAGTATGTGATATTTGTCAAAAATCTACTGTGTCTGGAAATAGGATTCAGCATAAACACTCCATTGGTTGGAGATATAAAGCACCTAAAACCAAGAGGATATTTAAAGCAAACCTAAGAGAAATAGAGGTAGAACGTGATGGTGTAACAAAAAAGATCTCTATCTGTATGAAGTGCTACAAAAAGTTAAGAAAAGAAGCAGAATTAGAGCTTAATTCTTAAAGAAAGAAATATTCCATAAAGTGTAAAATTTCATGTTCTTTTTAATTGGGTAATTAAATGATAGAATCCTTACTATATGAATGTCTTTAACTCCCTCTGGGGATTGATAACTTACGACCTTGGAATAGACTTAGGTACTGCTAACAGTATGGTATATATGCGAAATCATGGGATAGTTGTTTCAGAACCTTCCGTTGTTGCTATTGAAAAAAGAACAAAATCTATTCTTGCGGTTGGGAAAGATGCAAGGCAAATGATAGGAAGAACTCCAGCAAATATTGTTGCTATAAGGCCTCTTAAGGATGGGGTTATTTCTGATTTTGATACTACTCAAGCTATGATTCATCACTTTATACGTCAAGCACATAATTATTTTGGGAAAGGATTTAAAATTCCTAGACCAAGAGTTATTGTAGGAGTTCCTTCTTCGGTCACAGAGGTTGAGAGGCAAGCAGTAATAGATGCTGCAAGGATAGCAGGGGCTAGGGAAGTCTTTATAGTAGAGGAGGCTATGGCAGCAGCTATAGGGGCGAATTTGCCAATAGAGACTGCATCTGGAAGTATGATTGTGGATGTAGGGGGTGGAACTACGGATATTGCTGTGTTTTCTCTGGGAGATATTGTTGTAGATAAAACAATGAAGATTGCAGGAGATGAAATGGATGAGGATATTATTAATTATGTAAGAGAGAAGTACAATGTATTAATAGGAGAAAGAACAGCAGAGGACATTAAAATTTCTATGGGTTCTGCAATGCCTCTTAAGAAAGAGAAGAAGTCTCCAGTACAAGGAAGAGACTTATTAACAGGTCTTCCTAAAATAGTAGAGTTAAGCAGTGTTGAGGTGAGAGAAGCAATCATGAACACTATTTCAGTAATAACAGAGTCTGTAAAGGATGCTATAGAGGAAACGCCTCCTGAGCTGTTAAAGGATCTTTTAACTTCAGGAGTTAGTCTTGCAGGAGGAGGGGCATTGATAATGGGCTTGGATACTTTCTGGTCGAAAGAACTTAATATTCCTATAAAGATTGTTGAAGATCCCCTATCTACTGTAGCAAGAGGTACAGCCTTGATGCTTGATCATATAGAGTTACTTGAAAGAGTTCAGAAGTCTTGGGAAGAGTTAATTTAGGATTGTAAGGAGGAATGAAAGGTAGAAAACAACAGAGAAAATTTTCGAGTGACTACCTTATACTTCTTATCACTTTTGTTTTAAGCATACTCTTTCTTCTTCTTGATACTATTGGCTCATTAGCTTTTTTAAGGAGAGGAATTTCATTTGTTGCCGACCCTATAGATTACAATGCTAACTCATTAGGTACAGAAGTTAAAGACTTCTTAGGCATTTTTGTAGATCTAAAGAACTTTAAAGATGAGTATAACCAGATGAGTATAGATATATATGAAAAAGATGTAGAAAATTCTTTTTATACAATATTGCGAGAGGAAAACGATGCTTTGAAAAAACAGATTACTTTGGGAGATCAAAAACAGGAGTATGTTATGGCGAAGGTTTTAGGAGACGAGAAGTCTGAATTTCTTAGGATAAATAAAGGAGAAAAAGATGGGATAGTAGCAGGGGATGTTGTCTTGTTAGGTAATATGTATGTCGGAAATGTTGTCGTAGTTGACAGTAAGGGGTCTCTTGTTAGAACTCCTTTCAACAGAGCTACCTCTCTTGAAGTTGTAGTAGTGTCTGGGAGTATCGAGAGGGTTAGAACTAAAGAAAGTGTAGATATTTTGAGTAAGGGAGTAATAAAGGGTTCTTCGGGAGGAATCATTATTGAAAATATGTCCATGAACTCGAACCTGACAAATGATGACATAGTAGTAGTAAATGACTCTAGGGTAGGAGAGTATCTGGTACTTGGTCGTTTACAAGATATTTCTGAGAATCCAGCTGCAACATCTCGTTCTGGATATGTAGAACCTATTATAGATTATGAAAAACTGATAACAGTATTTGTAAGGGTAGATTTTTAATTTAGTATGCAAAATATGGTACTAACAGCAATTCTAATAATAACATCAATAATTCTTTTAGTTTTCCTAGAAAGTTTTCTGTTGGCTTTTCTTAATTTTCGAATTAGCATTATTCTTTTCCTTTTTCTTTTTAGAAAAGTAGAGTGGAAAACGCTTCTCTTTCCTTTTGTAGTTTTACTGCTCATATTTGATGTTGTAAAAAATTTCCCCTTAGGAACAAATCTTCTTGTTTTCTCTTTAGTCTTTGGACTTCTTCTCTTAGTATCTCTGTTTCTCTCCATAGATAGTGGCATTACGGCATTCCTTGTTAGAGTTTTTCATTTTGCCCTTTACTATGTACTCTTGTTAGTAGTTCCGTCTTTACTAATAGAGGGAACTTTTGGGTATTTAAGCTTACGAGATGTATTAATATCTTTTCTAAAGGGGATTGTGAGTGCTTTTCTACTTCTTTTTCTTGATAATGCGTATGCTCGGCTTAGAAGAAGGGGTAGTAGTTCTCTGATTTCAATTAAATAGGTACTGTATGAATAGGTTGAAGATATCTAAAAAGGTAGCAGCTAAGGCAAAAGACAGTAATGGCTTTAATACTGTTAAGGACTTTAATGTTGGATATATGGCAAAAAATATTAAAAAATCTTTGCTGGAACCCTCTGCAGAAGGTGTTGATTTTAGATGGGGCTATTTACTTCTCTTTTTTCTTTTTGCGGTTTTTTTCTTTGTGTTAATAGCTGAACTTTCCACATTGCAGATTGTTAAAGGGGAGGAAATGTATGAAAAATCTGAAAGTAATCAAATACGGATAAGGACAGTGCCGGCTTACAGGGGGGTTGTATTTGATCGAAATGGTAAACAGCTTGTTGTTAACGAGTCTTCAGTCAATGTGTACTTAGCTTTAGAGAATTACTTAGACAGTTCTGGGTATATAGATTCGGAGCTAGTAGAAAAGGCTAGCAATACCCTCGAGGGTATTTTAAGGGACAGTTGGTCAAAGGCAAGAACGGATGGAGAGGGGGAGTATCTATCTATTTCTGAAAAAATTTACTCTGTTCACAAAGAAACTCCTTTTTTTATGGATATATTAATAGGGACAGATATTGATAATGATACTGCGATAAGGATAAAGGCTAATTCTGAGGAATTGCCTGGGGTGTATTTAGATGATGGTTACAAAAGAAACTATCCTGAGAAGGAAATATTAGGACATGTATTAGGATATACAGGTACTGTGTTTGCTGAAGATCTTGAGTTGTTAGATTACATAGTTTCAACGGATGTTGTGGGTAGAAGTGGATTGGAAAGAGAGTATGACAAGTATTTAATAGGGAAGCATGGAGAAGTAGCATGGGAAGTGGATGCAATAGGGAGGACTGTATCTAAGGAAGGTTATGTGATAAAGGAACCAACTCCTGGAAAGAATTTGTATCTAACCATAGATATGGAACTTCAAAGGAAACTTTATGAAATAATAGGAGAAGGGGTAAAAGAGTACGGTGCAGTTGGTGGGGCAGGTGTGATAGAAGATCCTAATACAGGAGAAATATTAGCAATTGTTTCTTTCCCAGGTTATGATAACAATCTTTTTGTAGGAGGGATTACAGAAAGTGAGTATTCAGCACTTCTTAATGATGAAAGAAATCCTCTTTTGAATAGGGCAATTGCAGCCCAGATGCCTCCTGGCTCTACATTCAAAACTATAGTTGCGGTAGGGGCATTAGATGCTGGAGCTATAACTAAGAATACAGTCTATGTAAGTAGAAGGGGATATACTTTTTCAAGTGGAGCCCCGTTTCAAGATTACAGAAATATGGCATACGGTTCTCTCAATCTAATTGATGCAATTACTGTCTCCTCAAATATATATTTCTGTGAACTTATCCGAAACTGGCAGATAGAAAAGTTAGTTCCGTATATGGAAAAATTTGGTATAGGGAGCTATACAGGGATAGATATTCCAGGAGAAGCTCCAGGCAGACTACCTTCTCCTGCAAACAAGATTGCTTTAGCTAATACAACAAGCCCTTGGTTAGAGCCTGTTTGGTACCCAGAGGGTGATTCTTGTAATACAGTAATTGGTCAGGGAATTACTTTAACTACGCCTCTTCAGATAGCTAATTGGATTTCTGCGATTGCCAATGAAGGGACTTTACATACACCACATGTAGCAGACTATTTCTTAGATGAAAAAATGAACAAAGAAAGTGTAAAGACAGAACCGATATATACCGAGATTGCATCAAAGGAATCAATTAAGACTGTAAAAGAAGGGATGTGGTCTGCCGTAAATGCCTCCAGAGCTACAATTAGAGGTCTTGCTGGTTTGCCTGTACAAGTTGCAGCTAAGACAGGAACGGCAGAATTTGGAACATTAAATAAAGAAGGAGAATACGAAAATTCCCATGCATGGGTTACTGGGTTTTTCCC
>JAAZGF010000060.1 GCA_012511375.1 Candidatus Dojkabacteria bacterium
ACCTAAATCTACATCCTGAAGAACAGGCTCTAACTCCTCATCAAACTTCCCTATCTCTTTAAATAGTTCTGTCTTAACCATTGCACAAGCACATGTGATAGAAAGATAATTTTTAATATTAACAACAGGACTATCAAATCCATGAGTATGAGCTGGCAATGTCCTGTATGCATGACCTGCGGAATTACCTAAACCAAACAGAACACCTGCATGTTGAATCCTACCATCTGGATAATACAACCTCCCTCCAACTAAACCTACCTCTGGTAACTGACATAGCTCTAACATACTAATTAACCACTCATCACTCACTACCTCTATATCATTATTTAGCATTAACATATATTCAGAATCTATCTGTTCTACTGCCCAATTATATATCTTTCCAAAATGATAAGGATTATCATATTTAATAACCTTTACTTTCTTTTCTTTAGATATTTCATCTAAATATCTAAATGTTTTCTCTTCCTTAGATTGATTATCTACAAGCACTATTTCATAATTGTCGTATTTAGTTTTTTCTAAAATACTTGGTACTGCCTTTTTTAAAAGCTCCACCTTGTCTTTAAAAGGTATAACTATGGATACCTTTGGGTTACCAATAATGTTGTATCTAACCCTCCAAGAACCATCATAGAAACCCTTAACTACCTCTCCCTCCATTCCTCTTCTCACAAGATACTCCTCCAACACATCCTTCTGTTTCTCATATGCCCAACCCTTAGCTTTCTTACCAGAGAGAGCAACAGAACCATCTGATATTCTCCAATGATAGAGAACCTTTGGAATATGTAATACATTTTTAAAGTCTTTACACTTTTTTAATGTCATATATCTAAGAGCAAGATCCCAATCCTGTGCTCCATCAGTTCCATCCCTCAAACCATTAAGCTCATTAAGAATATCCTTTCTGTAACATGTAACATGAACTGTATACATCTGAGATGTAAGAAGATGAGGAGAAAAATCAGGCCAGAATGAAGGTGCAAATCTCCTACCATTCTCATCTATCTTGTCTAAATCACTGTACAGAAATTCTACATCAGGATTCTTCTCTATTCCTTTTGCTAGTTCAAGTAAACAGTTAGGTGAAAGTTCATCATCACAGTCCATAAAGATAATATATTGACCTGTTGAAATGTTGATAGCATTGTTACTGTTAGCTACAATATTGATTCCTTTTCTTAAGATGTCTGGAAGAAAACATAATTTCACTTTCTCTGGGTACTCCTTTTGGAAACTTTTTAAAAACTTTTGAGTATCCTCCCTTTTCTCACTAGAGCCATCAGAAATACATATCTCCCAATTCTCATATACTTGCTCAGTTACAGAATCTAAAGCCTTTTTTAATATCTCTCTCTTTGTATTCCATACAGGAAATATGATACTAAATTTAGGCTTTTTTACTAACTTAGAATACTCTTCTAACATACTCTCTTTGTTCAAATATGGACTTTCGATATTCTCCATCCATTTGATATACTGAGCATCTCTAATAGCTGCAGGATTAATCCTGTTTATGAAAAAGTAAATTATCCTCTTAAAAAAAAGAAAAAAAGCTTTTAAAAATCCAAACTCT
>JAAZGF010000061.1 GCA_012511375.1 Candidatus Dojkabacteria bacterium
AACCAACATTTGAAGTCTCAAATACTTCTAAAAGGAGTATGATATTCCCATTTGGAGGACCTGCTATTAGATATGGGCTAGATGAATTCAAAAAGGCTTTAGAGAAAGTTATTTCTCTTGATGCAAACACGTCTATACTGGTATACCAAAGCGAAAGAATTAGAAATAATGGAAAAACACCTGAACCTAAGTATATGAAGGTTACACCGGGACAGATAGAAGTATTTAAAACTGCAATAGCTAATAAAGAAAGGGCTAACAGTATTCCTACAGAACAGCAATCAGGCCATATTCCTGTATAATCATTATTTCAGTGGATGATTCTTTTTAACAGTTTCTTCTGCAAACTTTTCACTAGCATGCACATACCTAGTGGTAGTATTCAGGCTCTCATGACCTAATAGCACCTGTAATGCTACTGGACTAGCTCCCTGTTCAGCTAAATAGGTGGCAAAACCATGCCTTAAACTATGAGCAGAAGTAGGTATCTGTATGCCTAATTTCCTTCTATATATAGCAATCCTTTCCTGAAAATAGTTAGTAGAAAGTCTAGAGTTTGGTTTCTTAGCTCTAACACCAGAGAAAGGAATAAAGAGGGCAGGGGAATCGAACTTATTTAGCAAACCACTTTTTCTATAATTTTCAACTAGCTTAATATACTTTCTATTTCCCTTGTCAAAAATTTCTAAATTTAGGCTAGAAACCCCAGATGTTTCACGGCCTTTTTCGTCTGAATTTTCTAATAAAATTTCTTCCATTTCTACTGGTTGTTCTTCTTCATTTCTATCCAAAAACGCATATTTTAATCTTACTGTTAAATATTTATTTAACCAATCTAAAGCTCTTGTTGTTAAAAATACCGATCTTTCTTTCTTACCTTTTCCCATGATATACAATTTACCATCCTCACTTATCTGTTCTAAATTCATAGATATTAATTCTGATATTCTCATTCCTGTCGATATTAACATCTCTAACATGCATCTATTTCTTAAAGCTACTCTCTCATCCCTCTCAAAAAGCATTGGTGATTCTATCAATCTTACAAGTTCCTCAAAAGGTGCAACCTTCTTTATCCTCTTTTCTGTTTTCATCATTTCAATTGCATCAGGAGGCATTGGTATTTCTAAATCCCAAGATATTCTAAATTTCAAAAATGATCTTAAAGCAGATAACATTCTATTTATACTTCGTGGATCCAAACCTTCATTTTTTCTTGCTGAACTATTTAAAGGTTTAGAATATTTTCCAAGAGTACCATAGACCTTACTGTAAACATCAGACAAGAATTTGCTCTCGAAGGTAGCCTCACGTTTCACCACCTTTTCTTCTAGGTTTGAAGGTGTCTTTACATCACTTTCAAATTTGACATGCCTTAAATCGCCTCTGAGAGCCTCCTGCTCGGAAACCCTTTCTGCATCTACTTTTCCTACATATTTCTCTCTAAATCTATCTAAATCCTTTAAATGCTCACCTGCAACTAAGTATCCCTTAAATGTATTTATGTCCTTTTTTTTAACATCACTAAACTTAACATTTCTAAAGTGTAGAAACGTTGCAAAGATACAAAGATCCCGAGCGTAATTATGAATAGTCTGTAAGCTGTAATTGTTGTTTTGAAGATAGAGGAGATAATCATCCTGATCTTTTAATTTTGGGAATCCCATCATATTTCTTTATACCAAATTAGATTTTAAACAACCAGAGTAGGGGACCATTTTAAGAGAAAGAGAACACAGGAGACAAGAAAGAGTATTCCTCCAAAAACATAGCTGTACAAATGCTCCTAACATCTCTCATTTAATTCGAATGTATAAAATTACATTTTAGTGAGTCCCCTCGATGTCCCCCTTACGGCATCGCATATAAGGACAATTATACTCGACTCCCTTCTTTGTTATTGTAACACATTATCGTAAAAGGGGGAAGGACTCTCTCTACCTGAGTAAAGATCAACTGAAAACAAAATAATTAAAATAAATAAAACATATACTTCTACTATACTCTCCATATTCTTTCTCCTCTGGGCTGAGATTAGCAGAACCTTATCCACATTGATAACTATGGGTTTTAAATACTATGGGCTGGCTGGGCCCCTCCCCCTACTCTCATGAAACAAGACCTCTGTTTTTTGTTTCTAGATGTTCAAAAAAACTCCTAAGAAAAACGCTATTACTAAAACAATAAGATAGAAAGAGATACCTTTAGCCTTACTATGCACAACTCGCTCTCGACTGACCACCCCTACTGAAAAGAAATATCCTAAAACAGGCAAAGCTGAAACAACCTCATGTGAATCACCCGTTAAAAACATTCCAAGGAAGAGAATCATTGATATTAAGACTGTTAACACAGTCTTTCTTGTAAGCTCCCTACCCTGCATCCCTATATTTGCATAGTGTAGTAAAGTAACAAAAATATATGTAAACAGTATAAGAGGAATTAAAATATACAGTTCGAAGCCACTTACTAAGAAACTAAAGGTAAAAAAATACATCATAAGAAGAGACACCAAGTAAGAAGAAGTTCTCCCTACTTGTGCAAGTGGTATTTTTTTAAACAGATCTACATTTAAAACATTAGCCATTAAGAAGGAAATATAGTTTCCTAAAAAGGCTAGAAATATTAACAAGAAGAGAATAAAGGCCTCATAGATACGACTAAATTTTTGAAAGAAGAAAAATTCAATGAAAAGTGCTTGAGAAAAGACATAAAAGGATGGCTGCAGAAGAAAAAGTATTGATTTTTTCTTAACTTTGAAACCAAATGCCCATATCAATCCTACAAAAGTTATTAAAAAATATATAAAGGCAGTTAAATATATTCTCCATATTCCTACCTGTGATTCAGCTTGAGTAATTTTAGAAACAAAGATTGCCAAAGCAATAAAAGCTGCAAGGACTAGTAGCTTTCCCCTTTTTTCCTCATCTATATTTCTACCTATCTTATCCATCTATTGACTCTATATATTTTAGACCCTTTGTTGTTAGTACTCTACCCCTAGAAGTCCTTTTAATATACCCACATTTCATCAGATAAGGCTCATGCACATCTGCTAATGTAACCTCGTCTTCCGATATAGAGGCAGCTAGTGTAGAGAGCCCTATTGGCCCTCCTGCAAAATTATTTAATATTGTTCTAAGGATTACCCTGTCTATCTCTTCTAAGCCTTGCAAATCAACCCCTAACAGCTCCATTGTCCTTTTAACTATCTCCTCCGTAACAACATCTGATTTCTCTTTGTCTGCATAATCCCTAGTCCTTCTTAATAGTCTCAACCCTACTCTAGCCGTCCCTCTAGAACAGTTGGCTAACATTTTTAAAGCCTCCTTCTCTACCTCTATCTCCCACAATTTACTAGCACGTTCTAAAATAGAAACTAGATCAGATTGAGAGAAAAAGTCTAGCCTTTGGATTAAACCGAATCTATCTCGCAGAGGAGAACTTATCCTCCCGATTTGTGTGGTTGCTCCTATTAAAGTAAATGGTTCTAATGTTAAACGTATGGTTTTTGCTGATGGACCTTTACCCATAATTATATCCAAAACCCTATCTTCCATTGCAGGATAAAGGATTTCCTCCACCACTTTAGATAATCTATGTATCTCATCTATAAAGAGCACATCATTAGCCTTGAGCCCCGTCACTATTGCTGCTAAGTCACCCTGTCTCTCTACAGCTGGCCCTGATGTGATTTTAATAGAGGAACCTATTTCATTTGCAATAGCCATAGCAAATGTAGTTTTCCCTAACCCTGGAGGACCATAAAAAAGGATATGATCTATAACTTCATTTCTCTTACGTGCAGAATCTATCATCATTTTTAGAGTCTCTTTCTCTGTTTTTCTCCCAATAATCTCCTCTAGCTTGCTTGGCCTAATCTTCTGTTCTAATTCTGGAATCTTAGATGTTGTTTCTAGATTCTCTCTTTTTGTTTTTTTGTTGCTAACACTTGATTCTATCATCCTCTCAGCACCTCCTTTATTAACTCCTCTATATTTACATTTTTCTTCTTTGTCCATACCTTCTCTCCTTTAGTTACCTTTTCTTTCAACTGCTCTCCTGAAAAACCCAAAGCTTTAAGAACCTCTTTTAGCTCTTTAATTATCTGTTCTTCAGTCTCTTCTTTTTCATCAAAGTCTATCTTACCTCGTAATTCTAGAATGATTTTCTGTGCTCCCTTAATACCTAAACCCGGAACTTTACTTAAAGCCTTAGCATCTCCCTTTAATATTATGTCCTCTAATTTCACCCTTGAGAACATAGAGAGAATAGCCAAACCTGTCTTAGGACCAATCCCTGAGACAGAAATTAGTTGCTCAAAAAATTTTCTCTCTTCTTCTTTCTGAAAGCCAAAAAGCATCTGGGTGTCTTCTCTTACATGAAGATAGGTAAAGAGGGAGTATCTCTCCCCTTTTGAAAGCGCCGTATATGAAGCAGGAATATTCACTCTGTATCCTACACCTCCATCTGTTAAGATATCTACATAGGAGTTTTTAGATATGTGATATTTAAGTATGTCCCCTGTTATATATGAAATCATATACTTCTATTATACAGGATTTGAGAGAAAAAAAAGGAAAGAGTGTTATTCAAGAACACAACTTAACGAGAGGATGCTATAGCTATAGCAATGGCATCTGCAGCATCATCAGGTTTAGGTATATTTTCCAAACTACACAATACTTTTATGTTCTCTTGAACTTGTTTCTTATCTGCTTTCCCATACCCTGTAACTGCACTTTTGACTTGTAGAGGGGTAAATTCTTTTATGGGTATATTGTTTTTCTCAAGAGCCAACCTTATCACCCCCCTAGCCTCTCCTACACTCATTGCAGTTTTTGCATTGTTGTAAAAGATTAATGTCTCAACTCCTGCTAAATCTGGTTCAAATTTAGCAATTAGCTCTTCCATATCTTGATATATCTCCAAAAGACGAGTAGATACAGATAACCCCTTTTTAGTTGATATACAACCAAAATCTACTACCTCTGGATCGTTGTTATCATTAAAATCCACTACAGCCCAACCCGTAGTAGCTAATCCTGGATCTATTCCTAATATACGCATGATACTATATGTCTAAATTACTCCAAACACTCTGCACATCATCATGATCATCTAATCTTTCTAATGCCTCTTTTGCTTTCTCCAATTCCTCTCCACTTAACTTTTCTCTCGTCTTAGCCTCTTTTATCAGTTCTGCTTCTTTAATAATATAGTTCATACTATCTATACTATCTCTTACACTTGCGAACTTATCATACTCAGTATATACCTCTAGCCCCTTATTTTTGTTTAATGTGATTTCTTGAATATCTAAAACTCCTTCCAAATCCATTATATTAAGCATTACCTCTTCGACATCCTCTTCTACAAATATATCATCCTCTCCAAATTTTTCTGTCTCTTCCATATGGCCACACTTAATTATAATCAGACCTTTTACATCAAAATTCCAAGAAACACTTCCTTCTGTTCCCATATTTCCCCCAATCTCTTCAAAGAGTCTTCTTAGTTCTGCTACTGTCCTATTTTTGTTATCAGTAAGAGTGTCTACAACTATTTGTATATTACTAGGACCAAAACCTTCATAGGAAGAATTATCATATATCACAGATTCTGAGCCCTCTCCTGTTCCTTTCAGTATCGCTTTCTCTACATTGTTTGCAGGGAAACCTGCCTCTCTAGCTTTATCTATATATACTCTTAAAGTAGGATTCATATCGGGATCTCCCCCTCCCTCTCTTGCAGCATGAGTTATCTGTGTAGATATTTTAGAAAAAACTTTACCTTTTTTAGCATCGTTCAATGCCTTTTTATGTTTAATGGTTGACCATTTTGAATGCCCTGACATATTTGCCATTCTATCACATTTATCTCTTGGCTGAAAATATTCTCCTTCTTTACTCCTCTTTTTTCTCTAATGCTCTGTTTCCCTTATCACTATATTTTTGATTACTCCATTTCTTAACCTTCTCCTCTATTATTTCTCTTTCTGTTCCATATTTTTCTCTAGATTTACTAACTATCTCGTCTCTTAGAGCAAATTTGTGATATCTAATAGGTAGTGATTTAGAACTAAAAGGAACAGAGGTCATTCCATCAATGCATAATTTAACATACATAGCCCAAGCATCTAGAGAGACTAAATCATCAGCAGAGACCATAGGGGCAAATTCTTTCTCTAAGATAGCTGCGTCAGCAGGGCTCACCACAAAGGAACCTATTGTACCTACATTCCCAAATATTGATTGTCTTACTGGTAGTGGTATCTGATCAATATATTGATTTGTCATTGTTAAATCTAATTTATACTTTCTAGCTTCTGAAAGGATTTTCGCAAAAGATTCAGTTGCAAAATTTTGAAACTCGTCTACATACAAGAAGAAATCCTTTCTCTCATCCATTGGGATATCAACCCTCTCCATTGCAGTTGCCTGAAGCCTAGTTATTACCATTCCTCCAAGCAAGGAAGCTGTTTCTTCTCCTAGCTTGCCCTGTGCTAAGTTAACAAGAAGTATTTTTTGGTTATCCATAATCTCCCTTAAATTAATCGTAGATTTGACCTGGCCTACTATGTTCCTTATAACTGCAGATGATATGAATCTTCCTACTTTATTTTGTATAGGGGAGATAGCTTCTGTAATCAACCTATTATTCTGTGCCATCTGTGCATACTCCTCAACCCAGAACTTGTAAAGAATTGGGTCATCTACCTGTTTTAATATGAATTTTCTGTAATTATTATCTGTTAAGAGCCTAATAATGGCTAAGAGTGTGGTACCTTGCGCTTCTAAAGCAGTAGATACAGTATTTGTAAGAATATATTGTAGCCTAGGTCCCCATGAATCTCCAAATTGCTTTTTAAATACCTCTACAACGCCATCGGCTATTAAGTCTCTCTGTGACTTATCTTTAAGTTCTAACAAGTTAAAACCTATCGGATGCTCAATATCTGTTGGATTAAAATACACAACATCCTCTATCCTGTTAGGAGGGATATACTCCAGAAGCTCTTCTACTGTATCCCCGTGAGGGTCAACAAAACAAGCACCTTCACCCGCTAAAACATCTGAAATAAACATGTTTTTAAATAACGTTGACTTTCCTGTTCCTGTCTTACCCAAAAGATAGAAATGCCTCTGCCTATCTTTCTTTTTCAAACCAAACTCTACTTTAATATCACGATAATCTGTTTCCCCAAAAACGGTAACCTCTCCATCTACTCCTTTTGGTAAATTCATAGGAGGCTCTAGCTTCCTAGCCCTACTCCAAGCAATATTAGGGGTTTCTACAGATATGTTAGGTAAATGGTACAAAGAAGCTAACTCCTCTATATTTAAGATGTCAGGCTCTTCCTGTGAAATATATCTTTTAAGATAATCTTCATATATCTCTTTTCCTG
>JAAZGF010000062.1 GCA_012511375.1 Candidatus Dojkabacteria bacterium
AGCCACTTTTACTCTCTTTTTCATAATCATATAGCTTCTGCTCAGGAGAATCTTCTTTGTAATAGTAGATATCATTTACTACTAATCGGGTAGGTCTTTGTAATCCTCCCTCTACTTTATACTTAATCGGTATTTCTCTAATAATTCCTCTCCTAGGGGTAGCGAAAAAATAATGGATTTCCTCTCTGATATTAATATCAGTATTTTGCTCTAACCTGACATCTGATTTAAAGAGTGTTATCTCTTCAGTAGCAAATACTTTAGTTTTTAAAATAAAAGGAAAAACAGTAAGAAGAAGTAGTAATCCTTTTAAGAGTTTCTTCATTATTTGGTTCCTTAGAACTTTATCTCTACATTCTTTTTCTCTTCCTCTGTAGCCTCGAAGAATGCAACATTCTTAAATCCAAATATACCTGCTAAGAGATTATTTGGGAAAACTACAAGCATACTGTTGAAGTCTCTAGCAGCACCGTTGTAGTACCTTCTAGATTTCTGGATATTATCTTCTAACTCTTTAAGGTTTGTTTGAAGATCCAAGAAGTTTGCATTGGCTTTAAGCTCAGGATAATTTTCTGCTACTGCCATAACTTTTGTAACAGCCTTACTAAGCTCTCCTTCTATTTCCATTTTCTGCTCTAAGGAGCCTGCGGACATTGCCTTAGCTCTTAATTCTGTTACCTTTGTAAATGTCTCCGTCTCATGTTTTGCATAACCTTTTACTATTTCAACAAGGTTAGGAATCATATCATACCTTTGCTTTAAAAAAGTCTCGATATCAGAGGAGGCTTCATCAACAACAACTCTCTGCTTAGCAAGCTTGTTGTATAGTCCTACTAGAAGAATTGCTAGTAGAACAAGGACTATAACTGCATAAATCATTATTTTAAATGCTTAATTTAATAAGAACATTTTAGAAGTTTTACGAAAGATTTGCAATATCTCTCTCAACCTTTATAGCCTTTTCATTTATTAATGCATCTGTTAGCTTCTCTAGGGCTTTAGTTATATCCCGTTGATACTGACTTTGAGAAATATTCATTTTCTTTGCAGCTTTATCTTGATCTAGCTTGTTAAGATATCTTAATCTTAGAGATTCTAATTCTTCAAATGACAAAACAGTCTCCCCAAGAAGACTTAGAGGAATTCCTCTTGGTTTAAAATATGTCTCTTTAAATCTATATCCTACTCTTCTTCTTGCTCTTTTTCTCATAATTAACAATTTTCTCCTGCTAATGGTGTTTTACATTTTGGACACAATACAGTAGAGCAGGGCACTCCTCTTTTATGCAATCGTTCGTGACCACAAGAGGGACAAGTACACACGGAGGTACCACCTAAACCCCTCGGTTTAAGCACAGTTGCTCTTCTTGCATGAGAACGCCGCCCCATAGGTCCAGTTCCATCTAAATTAGGCATAATATTTGCTTCAAACTTAATGCGGGTATATACCCATTACGATATTACCCTTTTAATTAATGCTTGTCAAACAAACATGATAGAAAAGTTAAAATGGAAATGACTTAACCAACTTGGAATCGGGGAGACAGGACTTGAACCTGCGACCTCTGCGTCCCAAACGCAGCGTTCTAGCCATCTGAACTACTCCCCGAACAACTCTGAATTCTATCACAATACATTAAAAAAGGGGAGATATTCTCCCCTTTCCAATTTACAATTTCGAAAGCCTTAAATTAAAAAGCACCCATTATTTTAAGAGCTAGTCCTGAAATAACAGGAACATCAAATCTTTCTCCCTTTGCAGCTTTAACCATACCAACAATGATTAAAACAAATGTTATTGGTGCTAATAACCATCCAATAAGTGGAACCCATGAGAAGAATTGTAATACTCCAACTAAAGCAAATTGGGCACCCATATATCTAACAAAGTTATCATTCTTTTCTACAAGTAGAAGAATTAAACCAATAATGGGGAAACAGGCCAAAATTGCCATTGTTTTGTTTGCCTCGTTAAACTTTATCTCTTCTAATGTAAAAACTTTTTTGGCTTTTTTCTCTTCTGCCATAAATAAATATATTAAGAATTTATATAGTAGTAGTATAGTATCTGTTTATTCTTTATGCAAGTCCTCCCACTATGGGTACTTGTATACTCTCCGAGAAGAGGGGTATACTATGATTATTAAATTTACTTCTAAAACAATGGGAGATGTACTTACAGAAAAACAGGAACTGGTGCTTAAAATAATAAGGAATTGGTATCTAGAAAACGGAGAAGCACCCTCTTTAAGTGAGCTGCAAGAGTCTTTAAGCATATCTACAAAAAGAGGAGTCGTTAATCATTTGATAGCCCTTGAAAAAAAGGGATATATATTTAGGACTAGTAAGCCGAGGGGTATACATATGGTAGATTCAGACGACGAGGTAGTATACGATTACTTGGTAGGAATTCCCGTTTTAGGGTATGCAAATGCTGGAACACCTCTTGTTTCGGCAGAGGAAGAAAATATAGGGGTACTTAAAATAGATAGATCTCTTGTAGGGAAGAAGAAGAATCTTTTCTCACTCATTGTAAAGGGAGATTCTATGAATTTAGCTAGCATTGAGGACAAATGCATAGAAGAAGGGAATTACGTTATTGTTCAAAAAGACAGTGAGATTAATGATGGAGACATAGTGGTAGCGATAATAGAGAATAGTGCCACTGTAAAGAGGATTAAAAAAGCAAAAGACATGATAGTACTTTACCCTCAATCAAGTAATCCTGAAAACCAACCAATATTTCTGGATAAGGATACAGAGAGTATTATTAATGGTAAAGTTATTAAAGTTTTAGAAAATCCCTCTATCTAATATGTACCTCTTTTACATATTTAAGAATAATTTCCTTTATTTTTTCTAATTCTGTATCTGTAAAAGAGTTTTTGCTACTTAACAAAGGATCTATCGTCTTTCCTGGTCGAAAATTTTGAATATAGTAGACATTTGCCCCTTTTATCATTTGCCCTATTTCTTTTGCAGACTTTAAGTTATGAAAAGGTTTTACATATGTAGTTCTAAATTCATACTCCAATTTACTTTTCATAATAATATCTATACTTTGTGAAATTCTTTCCACAGAATTATCTTTTTCTGTTAAGTGTATATACTTACTTTTAGGATATTTAACATCCATAGCAACATAATCAACAAGTTTTTTATCTATTAAAGATTTTAGTTCTTCTGGATAGAACCCATTTGTATCTAACTTAACTAGAAAGCCCAA
>JAAZGF010000063.1 GCA_012511375.1 Candidatus Dojkabacteria bacterium
TTATTAGTATATCTACAGCTGCATTTAGTGCTTTAATTGGATATGTTGCTAATTTAGGAGATTTTTACTTTGATTTAAGTATGAGAGCTGCAGGAGGTATAATGATGTTATCGGCTGTTTTGGTTTTACTTCTTTTCACTGTAAAAAACAGAAGAAGTAATGGGGGGAAAAGTAAATCTATGGTTGTAAGTCAGGTGGCAAAATAATTAATATTTAATAATCTAAAAATGGAAAAGAAAAACATACTGCCTTTATCAATCTTTTTACTGATTATTGTAGTAGGTAGTGGACTAGCTTACAGTATATACAAAGGAATGAATAGTAATACTCAAGAGGATAAAGATGAAGAACAGCCCTCCGTAGTAATAGATGAAGATTGGTTAAGTTTGGAATATGAGTACGTAGGAGACAACCTTTGGAGATATGCGGTAGTAGGAGCTCTTCCTAACCCCTGCTATTCCATTAGCACCTCTGCTGTAGTAAGAGAGAGTTATCCTGAACAAGTTGTTGTAACCTCAATAATATATAGGACTGATAAAGATGAAATCTGTATAGACAGTATTCAAGAAATACATGAAGAGGGGGAATTCCAAGCAAGTGAAGAAGCAGAAGTATCATTTAGAATAGAGTAGATTTGTTTTTCTAAGTTAACTCCTGTTTCCACCATATGATATACTTTCTGTCATGGATATATATTTTGATAATTCTGCTACAACCCAAATCAACAAAGAGGTTCTAGAGGAAATGATGCCATATTTGACAGATATATATGGAAACCCTTCTAGTATATACTCTTTAGGTAGGAGAGCTAAAAAAGGCATTGACCTAGCAAGGAAAAGGATAGCTTCTTC
Source organism: Candidatus Dojkabacteria bacterium (assembly GCA_012511375.1). GTDB lineage: Bacteria > Patescibacteriota > Dojkabacteria > SC72 > SC72 > UBA2177. The sequence continues at coordinate 852 of JAAZGF010000063.1, forward strand.
TCTCAATTGTAATATTAATGAAATCTTTTTTACTAATTCAGGAACTGAATCTGATAACTGGGCTATAAAAGGAGTGGCTCTTGCAAACAAAAAAAGAGGGAGACACATTATTACAACAAGTATAGAACATCATGCAGTATTAAATACATGCAAATATTTAGAAACAGAAGGATTTGAAGTAACATATTTACCTGTGAAGAAAAACGGAGTCGTTGATATAGATTCTCTCAAGAAAGAGATTAGAGAAGATACTGTACTCATCTCTGTAATGTATGCTAACAATGAGATAGGAACTATACAACCGATCAAAGAGATAGCAAAAATCACACATGAAAAAGGTATATATTTCCATACTGATGCTGTACAGGCTGTTGGAAATATTGATATAGATCTAAAAGATTTAGATGTAGATCTTTTAACTTACTCTGGACATAAAATAAATGGACCCAAAGGGATAGGGGTTCTTTACATTAAGCAAGGAACAAAGATTACCAATCTTTTACATGGGGGAGAACAGGAGAAAGGGAAAAGGGCAGGAACTGAGAATGTTCCTGGAATAATTGGGATTGGAAAAGCTACAGAGCTTGCAACAGAAGGTATCAAACAGAAAGCTATCTACTTGGAGAATTTGAGAGATAAATGTATTAATGGAATAATGGAGAACATACCTGACACTATACTTAATGGAGACCCTGTAAACAGATTACCTGGGAACATTAATGTATGCTTTAAATACATAGAGGGAGAATCTATTCTTCTCATGCTAGATCAATTAGGTATAGCAGCATCAAGTGGTTCTGCATGTACTTCTGCTAGTTTAGAACCATCTCATGTCCTTCTAGCAATCGGTTTGCCTCATGAAATAGCACACGGTTCATTAAGGCTATCCTTTTCGAAAGAAAACAATGAAAAAGAAATAGAGTATCTCCTAACAGTATTACCTAATATTGTAGAAAATCTAAGGAGGATGTCTCCATTAAAATAATAACTCATAAATATTATGGAAGAATACAGTAAAAAACTTATGGATCATTTCATGAATCCCAGAAATGTAGGAGAAATAAAAGATGCTGATGGAATAGGGGAAGTAGGCAATCCTAGATGTGGGGATATTATGAGAATATATATTAAAGTCAAAGAGAACAGAATAACAAATATCAAATTTCTTACATTTGGTTGTGGAGCTGCAGTTGCTACTAGTAGTATGGTCACTGAGTTAGTAAAAGGAAAAACTTTAGAAGAAGCATTAAAGGTAACAAACCAAGAGGTTGCAGATTCTTTAGATGGACTTCCACCCATTAAGATGCACTGTTCTAATCTAGCTGAACAAGCTCTTAAAGCTGCTATAGAAGATTATAGAAAGAAACATACTAAACAGTAATCACAATATTTTGTTAAAATATCCCTATGAAAAAGAAAGAGGTTTTAGTAGCAATGAGTGGAGGAGTAGATAGCTCTGTTGCTGCTGCACTATTACTAAAGAAAGGTTATGAAGTCACAGGAGCAACTATGCAAATATGGTCATGCACATTTCAATCATCTGTTAATGATGCTAGAGAAGTAGCGACTAAACTAAAGATACCATTCCATGTTTTCAATTTTGAAGAGGAATTTAAAAAGGATGTTATAGAGTACTTTATACAAGAGTACGAAAAAGGTAGAACCCCAAACCCATGCATAGCATGTAATAAGCATATTAAATTTGAGCACTTCTTAGAAAAAGCTCTTTCTATGAATATTCATTACATTGCAACAGGTCACTACGCAAGAGTAATTCAAAAAAAAGGTAGATACTTACTTAAAAAATCAAAGAACAGAAAAAAAGATCAGTCATATTTTCTTTATAACTTAACTCAACAACAGCTCTCTCACACTCTCTTTCCTCTAGGTATGTACGACAAGAGAGAAATAAGAAATATTGCAAAAAGCTTAGAGCTTCCGACAGCCTTAAAACCAGATAGTCAGGATGTCTGCTTTATAGAAAACAATGATTATACTGAATTCATATCTTCAAATAGTAATATTACTCCCCAAAAAGGAAATATTATTAACAAACAGGGAAAGATACTAGGAGAACATAATGGACTAACACACTATACAATTGGACAACGAAAGGGGATAAGAGTTCCTTCAAAAGAGGCTTTGTATGTTGTAGATATAGATTTTGAAAAAAA
>JAAZGF010000064.1 GCA_012511375.1 Candidatus Dojkabacteria bacterium
TTGGTTTTGCACTACACATCTTAAAACTTTTAAGAAAGAACCCAGATGCAAAGGTCATTATCCATAGTAGGCACTTAACAAGTAGCATTATTACTGCTTTACTCTGTATATTATTAGGTCACAAATATACCGTTATTGAACATAATGCTGATTATGCATTCTTTAGTACAAAATTTGCAACCAGTTTAGCTAAATGGGCTGATAGATATATATTCAGATTTGTTCCTAAGTACGCAGAGAATGTAATAGCAGTGTCTGAAACAGGTAAAAAATGGATTACTAAAACCTTTAGGATTCCTGAAGATGATATAGATGTGATATATAATGGGTACGATTCAAAAGAAATTAAGAATTCTTTCTCTAAAAAAGAGAATATGGTGGTATGGGCTGCTAAATGGATAGAGGTTAAAGATCCAAGCACTACATTAAGAGCTTACAAAAAAATAGCACAAGATTATCCAGATTGGAAATTCATATTAATAGGAGAGGGTAAAGCATTAAAGAAATACAAAAATCTTCCTGAGAATGTTGAAATTATTCCTGAATTTGTAAAACAGGAGGATCTTTTCAGACTTCTTAAGAAATCCAAAATCTACATTAACTCTTCCTTAAGTGAGGGATTGGCTTTAGGTATCTTGGAAGCTTCTGCTTTTGGTAATATTCCTGTTCTTTCTAATGCACCAAGTAACAAAGAAATAGCAAAAACGCTTAAAACTGAGAAGTATATATTTAAGAGAGGTAATGCTGCCGATCTATTTAGAAAATTAAATGTTGCCATAGAAGACAGTAAAAACAAGAGTATGCACAAAGAAATAGCAATACTTACAAAAGATAATTTCTCTAACAAATCTATGGTTAATAAATATTATGAATATATTTTCCATGACCATCTCTATGCAGAGAGTATAAGTAAGCTTTCAATAGTCATACCTGTTTACAATGAGGAAGGAACAATAACAGAACTTCTTGAAAAAGTAAGTGCTGTTGAACTTCCAAAAGGTATTACAAAAGAAATCATAATTGTTAATGACTCTTCTACAGATAATACTGTTGAATTAGTTACCTCCTTTATTAAGAAAGCTAATAGTAAGGATTCAGAATTCAAACTTTTACATAACAGTATAAACTTAGGTAAATCCCAAACAGTAAAGCATGGAGTATTATATAGTACTGGAGATCTTGTTGTTACCCAAGATGCAGACTTAGAATACAAACCTTCTGATTTAGCTAGATTTGTAAATACTTTTGTTTCAGAGCCATATACAGATTTAATATATGGAAATAGGTTTAACAAAGGCAATGCCTTTATAAACAAGACTCATCTATTAGGAAACAAATTTGTTACAACTGCTTCTAATCTATTTACTTTTACAAAAGGTTTTAGAGTAAAAGATATGGAAACTTGTTACAAGATGGGCAGAGGAGATATCGTAAGAGATATATTTTCTTCTTTGATATCCACAACAAACTTTGGGTTAGAACCAGAATCAACTGCTAAATTTGCTGCTTACAGGAAGTTAAATAAGAAGAGACTTAATGTTAAACAGTTAGATATATATTACAAACCTAGAACAGAAGAGCAGGGGAAGAAGATGAAATGGTTTAAACACGGATTTGAGGCTATACAGGAGATAGTTAGATTCAATGTTAGCAAAAGTAAGAGAGAATCTCTTCTACACAGTAAATTGGAAACTATTACCAGGTAATTTCATCTCTTCTTGACTATCCTTTCTTAATTTTGATAAAGTTAAGGCAGATAAAATTATCTGCCTTTCTTTATGATGAACATCGATCAATTTCAAGGAACTGAAGAGGGATTTTCTCAACAAGATCTTAATCAGGCACAATTCCCTGAAACTCAACAATTTCCTAATCAACAGGAAGTAAGAGAACCTAGTCCTATGGAGTACGTAAAAGAAAATACTCCCAGCAACGATCCTGTGGTTCCTTCTGTAAATGAAATCCCTAGTACTATCCCATCGCAACCCGAGGTGGCTGAAACTGAAGAGATAGATGTAAAAGCCTTAAAAGAAGATGTGGAAACTATTAAGAGAATTCTTGTTACTATATTAAGCAAAAAAGAAATAATGGATTTCTCTGTTGTACCTTTGGATTTGATAGAACCAACATTTGAAGTCTCAAATACTTCTAAAAGGAGTATGATATTCCCATTTGGAGGACCTGCTATTAGATATGGGCTAGATGAATTCAAAAAGGCTTTAGAGAAAGTTATTTCTCTTGATGCAAA
>JAAZGF010000065.1 GCA_012511375.1 Candidatus Dojkabacteria bacterium
ACCCCAACTTTAAACCAGGGCAAAAAGGAAGCAAACAGGTTAATGCTATCTAAAAAACAGTATATTCAGATAAAGGATCCTAGGAAAGGAAAGCCTTTTGCATTAAAAATGGCTCTCAAAAGAGCAAAAGGAGATATCATTATATTAACTGATGGGGATGTTTTTTTTGAGAAAAATGCCGTAAATGAATTAATTAAACCATTTGAAAACAAAAACGTAGGAGGAGTTAGTGGAAGACCTGTTTCCCAAGATAGTAAAGACAACAAATTTGGATATTGGGGACATTTACTTTCTGACTCAGCAGATCACAGAAGAAAAACCACAACAAAAAAAGAAGAAGGAAAGGAATATTATGTTAGTGGAGAATCTTTCTTCCCTATGAGTGGATACATTATGGCTATTAGGAATCTAGACATTCAACTTCCTAAGAATGCTCTCTCTGATGATGCATATATATCCTACTACATCAGAAACAAGAATATGGAGATAGCATATGCTCCAAAAGCCATCTGTTATGTTAAATATCCTACTAATTTCAAAGATTACATGAAGCAAAAGGTTAGATCTCTTGGTGGATTTACCCAACTTAAACACATGGGAATCTTTAAAAAGGACAAACAATCAAGAAGTTTCAGTATTGAACTTAAATATGCAGGGTTTGTTCTAAAATATGCTAAAAATCCTCAAGAGTTTATATGGTCGTTACTCCTTTTCCCTACTAGATTAATCACTTGGATAAAGATATTTTGGGAGAGAACTATCCTTAGAAAGGACATGCCAAAGAGTGGTTGGGAGAGAATTGAAAGTACTAAGTAATATTACCATCTAAAATGTGCAAATGCTTTATTTGCTTCTGCCATTCTTTCTGTATCTATTTTCTTTTTGATAGCATCTCCTTCTCCTTTGTATGCATCTATTAACTCTGTTGTTAACAATTCTTCAAAAGATTTTCCTGATTTCTTTCTAGTTCCTTCAACTAACCACCTGACTGCTAAAGCCTCTTGTCTTCTAGGAGATACAGGAACAGGAACTTGGTAATTAGCTCCTCCTACCCTTCTAGCTCTTGTCTCTAAGGCTGGTCTAACATTATCTATTACTTTATTAAAAAAGAGGTTCACATCTTTCTCCTTTACAACCTCTGCTGCTTTTTCCAATGATGTATAAACCATTTTTTCAGCATATGATTTTTTACCATCTAACATCACTTTGTTAATCAATCTTGTGATTAGAACACTACCATATTTCTTATCTGATTTCTGTTCTCTTTTTTTCGCTCCTTTACCTCTCATAATTTAATATTTCTAAAATAATACTATTCTTCTGTATCTTTTCTTTTAACACCATACTTTGATCTCGCTTTCTTCCTGTCTTTTACTCCTGCTGCATCATATTTCCCTCTTACAACGATATATTTGACTCCTGGAAGATCTCTCTTTTTTCCTGCTTTTAACAATACTATTGAGTGCTCCTGGAGATTATGTCCCTCTCCTGGAATATATGCAGTAACTTCCATACCGTTAGATAACCTTACTCTTGCTACTTTTCTTAGTGCTGAGTTTGGTTTCTTAGGAGTCATTGTTTTAACTTGTAAGCATACCCCTCTCTTGAATGGATTAGGTACTTTTTTATATCTATTTTTTAAAGGATTAAAATCTCTAGCAAGCTGTATGTGTTTAGTCTTGTTAGCTTTCTTTTTCCTTGGTTTTCTTGTTAATTGGTTTATTGTTGGCATAGCTGGCTATTATACATCAAATCAACTTAAAAATTAAGTTCTGGCAACTCCCTTACATCTTCTACTTTAGCTGCCTCTCCTACAGGTATTAATCTCCCTATTATTACATTTTCTTTCATACCCCGTAGGTAATCTTTTTTCCCTAATATGGATGTTGTAGTTAATACTCTTACATGTTCTTGGAAGGACATTGCTGACAGGAAGCTTTCGGTATGTAATGCTGAAGTTTTAATTCCAAGAAGTTTAGGTATTATCAAAGCTTTGTTTTTATCCTCTTCTAACAATAGTTCGTTCTTAGCCTCTGCTAGGTACCTGTTTACCAAAGATCCTACAAGATAATCTGAATCTCCTGATTCAAATACTCTTCCTAACCTTATCATTTGTCTTAATATTATTTCAACGTGAATATCATCTATAGGAACTCCTTGTTCGTTAAATACTTTTTGGACTTCGTCTAATATGTATTTTTGTGCTGTTACAATATCAGCTACTTCAGATAGTTTCTTTGGATCAACAGAACCTTCGGTTAATTGAGTTCCTGCTTTTATAGTAGATCCTTCTTCTACCAAAATCTCTATACCTGGAAGTACTGAGATGATTTCTTCTGCCTTTGCAGCTCCTTTTAAGGTTAATACTCCTCCTTCTATTGCGACGGATGCATCAAAAGGAGCCTGTCTCTCAACCTCATCAGCTCCTATGTAAATTACCTGCCCAGATTTAACATCCTGTCCATCTTCGACAAGTACCTTTTTTGCTTTTGATACTACATAGTGTCTCTTCATCTTCTTCTGTCCAGTAACAGTAATTACTGCAGACTCATCCTCAACAACCTCTATGTGAACTTTTCCATCTATGGATGAAACTTCTGCTTCTGCCTTTGGAGTTCTTGCTTCAAAAAGCTCCTCTATCCTTGGTAGCCCTTGGGTTATATCTACTTTTGCAACACCTCCTTTATGGAATGTTTGCATAGTCATCTGAGTTCCAGGCTCTCCAATGGACTGAGCCGCTATTACTCCAACTGCTTTACCCATCTCTATCTCTTTTCCATTCTCTAGATTTACTCCATAACATTTTTTACAAATACCTAATGGAGAGTTACACAGTATTGGAGTTCTAACATAGATTTCATCTATCCCTTCCTTCTCTATCTCTGAAACAGCAGCATTGCTCAACATCTCTCCCTTCTTTGCTATTATTTTATCACCACTCTTTACATCTTGAGCTAAAACCCTACCATAGATTCTTGATGCAAAATCTATTCTCCTGTCATCTTCTCTTCGCATTACAAAGCCTTCTCCTTCATATCCACAATCATCTTCCCTAATGATTACATCATGAGCAACATCAACTAATTTTCTAGTTAAATATCCAGATGAGGAAGTTTTTAGAGATCGATCAGCAATTCCCTTCCTTCCTCCATTTGCTGCAACAAAATACTCAAATGCACTTAATCCATCTCTATAGTTGCTTTTAATAGGCATAGGGACCCAGTTACCTCTGGAATCTCTTACGACTCCTTTTATAGTTAATACCTGTCTTGCCTGTATTCTACCTCCGTTACCTCCAGATTCTACCATCTGATAAACAGAATTCTCTGGGTCTAGTTTCTCCCAAGCTTTATCTGCTAATTCATTTGAGAAGTCATCCCACATATTTGTAGAAATCTTAATCTTTTCTCCCTTCGTCATTAATCCTTGGAGATAGTTCTCTTGTAGCTGCTCATCCTTTTCCTCCATCTTTTTAATCTCTGTCTCAAGATCAAAATCCACATTACAATCAGACATGGAGAATGAAAAGCCTAAATCTGTTGCAAATTTAAATCCTAATAGTTTTAAATCGTCTAAGATTTCAACTATTTCTGATAATGGTCTATCTACTTTAATCTCAGATATTATTTTATTAACTATCTTAATACCCACCTGCTCATTTATATAGTTATACTCTTCTGGAAGAACGCTATTAAACATTACCCTTCCCACAGATGTATTCATCGTTTCTCCCGCTATTCTTACAATTATTTCCTCATCCACATCTATATCTCCTCTTTCATACGCCTTTATTGCTGCATCTTCCTTAGAAAACATCTTTGGTTTTTCCATTTTCTTAAGATTAGTCATCAAGAAGAACCCTATTAACATATCTTTTGCTGGCGTTGCAAGTACCTGTCCATTAGAAATATTTACAATGTTTTGAGAAGACATCATTTGTTCCCTTGCTTCTTTTTCTGCTTCTTCTGTCAAAAGGATATGAACAGCCATTTGGTCTCCATCAAAGTCAGCATTAAATGCCTTACAAACGAGAGGATGGATTCTAATAGCTTCTCCCTCTACCAACCTAGGATAAAAGGCTTGAACTCCATATTTATGTAGAGTAGGGGCTCTATTTAAAAGTACTGGTCTGTTTTTAATTACCTTTTCTAAAATATCCCATATCTCATCTGTCTCCTCCTCTATCATCTCTTTAGCTACCCTTACATTTGGAGCAAGCTCTTTATCTAAAAGTTCAAATATGACAAATGGCTTAAATATCTCTAAAGTTATTGATTTTGGTAGTCCACACTGATCAAACTTTAGATTTGGATCTCCTTCAATAACGGCTCTACCTGAATAGTCAACTCTTTTTCCCAAAAGATTCTTTCTAAATATTCCTTTTTTACCTCTGAGGTCATCTGTAAGCGATTGGTAAGGAAGTCTTTTACTATTCCTCATTGGCTTAGATGGTCTATGAGAGTTATCTATGAGAGCATCTACAGACTCTTGAAGCATCCTTTTTTCATTTCTCAGTATTACCTCTGGAGCTCCTATCTCTATTAATCTTGCCAATCTATTATTTCTATTTATTATTCTTCTGTAAAGATCGTTTAAATCAGATGTTGCAAATTTCCCTCCTGAAAGAGGAATGATAGGTCTTAGTTCAGGAGGTAAAACTGGAAGAGTATTTAAAATCATCCACTCTGGGCTAGTTCCACTCTTTAAGAATCCTTCTAAGTACTGAATCCTCCTTGTTGTTTTAGCTCTCTTATCCCCCTTTTCAGCTTCAGCTTGTTTCTCTAATTTTCTAAGTTCTTTTTTAAGATCTAAATTCTCTAAGAGTCTTTTTATAGATTCTGCACCCATCATCGCTTCGAAAAAGATCAAGTCTCTTTCAAGTAAGTCTACATACTCGTCTTCTGAGAGAATAGAGCCTACTTTCAATTTCCCTATAATTTGGAATATTCTTGTATAGAAGGCATCCAGTTGTTCCTCTTTTTCTGCAAATTCTTTCCTAATCTTTGCTAAAGCTTGGTTCCTTTTATGCTCTATCTGTGTTTTTTTGAAGTCGTCTTTTTTGTTTTTTGATTTTGATAACTCTTTTAATTCTTCATTAAAGGAATCCTCAGTACTTTTAAGCTCCTCATTTAACAATGTTTCTAACTCCTTAAACTCATCCTCTTTTAATGCTTCTCCCTTCTCTAACATCTCTTTCCTCTTGTCTTTCTCAACACTTACAACCATATATCTTGTGTAGTAAACAACTGAGAGAATCTTTTTGTGAGGAATATCTAGTATTATAGACATTTTATTAGGAATACCATATGCAAACCATACGTGAGTCACAGGAACTGCCAAGTCTATATGTCCCATTCTTTCTCTTCTTGAGTCTTTGCTTGTTACTTCTACTCCACACTTATCACAAACTATTCCTTTGTATCTAATCTTTTTGTATTTGCCACAGTAACATTCATAGTTTTTTGTTGGACCAAATATCTTTTCACAAAACAGCCCTTCTGGTTCTGGTCTAAAAGTTCTGTAGTTGATAGTCTCTGCTTTTGTTACCTCTCCGTAAGACCATTTTAGTATCTGGTCTGGAGAAGCTAATGTTAATTGTAGTATATCAAAGTTTTCAAAGCCGTTGTTATTTTTATTCATTTTCAATTACCTCCTTTTTTTCTTTCGAATCTAATGAAATTAAATCCAAGTTTAGACAGAGAGCGTTTAACTCTTTAACTAAAACTTTAAATGATTCAGGAATATTAAGATTTTCAATCTTATCTCCATGAATAATTGCTTTGTAAGCAGCAGATCTACCTTTTATATCATCTGATTTTATAGTTAACATTTCTTGTAATGCGTAAGGAGCACAGTGTGCCTCTAAAGCCCATACCTCCATTTCTCCAAACCTCTGACCTCCCATCTGTGCTTTTCCTCCAAGAGGTTGCTGAGAAACTGCAGTGTAAGGACCCGTGGATCTAGCATGTACTTTTTCATCTGCAATATGATGTAGTTTAAGTACATATTTTTGCCCTACGGTGACTTTTCGTGGGAACTTTTTACCTGTTCTTCCATCATAGAGATCTTCCTTCTCCTCCATACCTGTACCGTGTTTTTCTAACTCTTTCTTTAACCACTCTATATTTTCTCCTTCAAATATTGGTAATGCTAACTTCTCGTTTAATATCTTTGCATATTTCCCAAAATGAACTTCCTCTGCTTGTCCCATATTCATCCTTTTCAAGAAGGTTGGAGTCAAGACAATATCCACTGGTTCTCCATCTTCTGTAAAGGGCATATCTTCAATAGGTCTGATTGCAGCAATAGTGTTTTTGTCTCCATGTCTACCAGCCAATTTATCTCCAAAGTCTATTTTCTTTGTATTAGCAACCCATATTTTCACTTCGTGAAGAACTCCAGGTCTTAACTTATCTCCCTTCTCTGTAGAAAGAATTTGACTCTTTACAACAATACCCTCTTCTCCATGAGGAATTCTTAATGAGTTATCTCTAACATCTGTGGCTGACTCTCCAAAAATTGCCCTTAAGAGTCTCTCCTCTGCTGTTAGCTCCTTCTCTCCTCTTGGAGCAACAACTCCGGCTAGAATATCTCCGGATTTAACTCTTACTCCATCTCTTACTATTCCCATCGTATCTAATTTCCTTAAGATTCTTTCATTAACATGTGGAATATCTGCAGTAATTGTCTCTGGGCCTAGCTCTGTGTCTCTAACAGATACTGCATATTCTCTAATATGAACAGATGTTAAAAGATCCTTTCTTACAATTCTTTCCGATATTATCACTGAGTCTTCATAGTTATACCCCTCATAGAACATCAATGCTGCTCTAAGATTAATCCCAACTGCTAACTCTCCTCCCACCATTGTAGGACCATCAACTAATATGTCCCCCTTTTTGAATTTATCCCCTGTATTTAGAATAGGGCGCTGTGTAAAGGAAGTATTATCATTTGTTCTGTAAAAAGATATTATTTCGTAATCTTTAACTCCACTCTTCTTGTATTTAACAGAGAGCCTATTTGCATCTACATACTCTACCTCTCCATCTTCTTCTGCAAATATTCCCCATGAGGATTGTTTTGCAACTATCTCCTCCATACCCGTACCTACTATTGGAGCCTCCTGTTTTACCAAAGGAACTCCTTGTCTTAACATATTTGACCCTGTTAACGCTCTCATAGCATCATTGTGAGAGACAAAAGGAATTAAAGCCATTCCCAAACCTGCTTGCTGACTTGCAAGGACATCAACGTATTTAATAATATTGACATCCTCTATCATAAAGTCCCCTTTATATCTTGCAGGTACTAGATAATCAGTTATATTTCCATAAATATCCTTATTTATTGTAGCTGTAGAAATGTGATGTTTCTCCTCATCCATGGCATCCAGATACACAACCTCATCTGTGACAAAAGGAGATACTTTAATCTTCTTAATATCTTTTAAATTAGTAATCTTCTCTATTACTTTGTCTTCTAAGAAGTCTCCTGTCTTTGCAATAATCTTTTTACCATCCTTAATGTCTTCTGCTAAAATCCTATTTTTTAGACTAGTTTTATTATTATTAACCTTGTTCAAAACCTTCCTGTATGGTGCCTCTAAGAAGCCAAACTCATTTATTCGAGTCAACATAGCAAGTTGAACTACAACTCCGATATTAGAGCTCTCAGGACTTGTTACAGGGTCGAATTTAGAGTAGTGAGAGTTATGAACCTCACGAATTGAGAAAGTTGCCCTCTCCTTAGCTATCCCCCCTGGTCCTCCTGCTGTAACCTTCCTTTTGTTCTCAAGTTCAGAGAGAATATTTGTTTGATCCATGAAGCTTGAAAGTGCATTAGCACCAAAAAACACTTGAACTGCAGCTGCTATTGGTTTAGGACTAACTAACATAGAAGGAGTAACTTTTGCATCATGTCCATACAAACTCATCTTGTCTCTAATGTTTTTCTCTAATCGCTTAATTCCATTACTTAACTGCCTCTCCAATATCTCTCCAACACTTCTTATCCTCCTATTAGAGAGATGATCTATATCATCAGGTTCTACTTCTCCATTATTTATCTGTATTAATTTCTTGGTAATAATTACCAAATCAGAAGGGTACAATCTCACTTCATCAGGATTATCTATATCATAATCTGTTCCATGCTTTCTATTTAACTGATACCTACCTATTCTACCTAAATCAAATTTCCTTGTATCAAAGAAGTTACTCTTTATATACCTCTCTGCACTTTCCAATGTAACAGATTCATCTGGTCTTAGTTTGTTATATATACTAATTATTGCTTCTTCTTTGTTGTTCGTAAAATCTCTAGCTAGAGTTGCCTCTATATATTTATTCTCTTCATGAGTATCAACATCTGCAAAAAGTTTACGAATCTCATCATCAGACTCCCATCCAAGAACCCTCAACAGTTCTGTTATCAATATCCTTGGCCTTTTAGGAAGTATTCTCATAGATATTACATTATGCTTGTTTGTATCTATGTCATACCATGGCCCTTTACCAGGCATAATCCTTACCTTGTAAAGAGTTCTTAAAGGAAGCTTCTCTGATTCTTCATAAAGAACACCCTCAGCTCTAACTATCTGGTGGGTAACAACTCTTCTTACCCCATTAAAGATGAAAACTCCATCATCCGTCATCAGTGGTAAGTCAGCAACAAAAATTTCTTGCTCTTTAATCTCTCCTGTTCTGTTATTTAAAAGCTGTATTTTGGCATAAACAGGCACTTCGTAAGAGAGACCTTTTATGACAGCTTCCTCTACAGTTCTATACGGCTCTCCGTATCTAAAATCTTTGAACTCTAAAGTCCACATTCTTTCCATCGTATCCTTAACAGGGTTTATTTCGGAAAAAAGCCTTTGAAAGCCATTCTGTAGGAAATCCTCAAAAGAAGCTTTTTGAGCTTCTATTAAGTTAGGAAATTCCATATCACCAGAGTAGCCCATTCCCAGATTTAATCTTCCTGAGGTGTTTCGTTTGGGTTTTATCATAGGATATTTTATACTTAATGATATAATATAATGTTCAAAATGCAGGTCACAATAATTCCTATAAAGAATATTAAAGAATTAAGTTACACCGCAATAAAAGCCAAATTTAGAGACTCGAAGGATATTATCATATTTAAATATAATAGTCAAAGGGTTTTGTATAATTTAAAAACCAAACTTACATACAACTGGAATGAATTTATTATATACTGTATTCTGTTCTTTGTAAAAATATGTTTAATGTCATATCATATATTATAAAATGCCCAGAAAAAAGAAAAAAGAGCCCTTAACAATTAAGAGTGGAGAAACAAAGATAGTACTTGGTTTAATCCTTTTCTTAACAGGTTTAATAGTCCTGCTTTCTCCCTTCTTATTAGAGCAATCTCCTCTTTTTGATCAGGTTGCACTACTACTTGGATATGCTGCAATAGCTTGGGGAATACTTTTTCTCTATATTTCTTTTTCATTTTTGACTAAAAGTAAAAAATTTGTTTCCTTGAAACAGGGAATTGGTCTTTTTCTTTTAGCCCTATGTCTTAATATCCTCCTCTCTTTCTGGTTAAGAGAGGAGCAATTAGGAGATAGAGATGCATTAAAGGCAGCAGGAGGTGAACTAGGAAAGCTTTTCCACCTTTCTTTGAATAATTGGTTTGGGAGTTTTATTGAATTAATACTTGTTTTAATTCTTTTAATCATATCTTTTTCTTTAATTACTGGTACTACATTAGAACAGATTAGGGATTTTGTTGAATCTTCCGTTCCTGAGAAAGAAAAGAGAGAGTCTGGATTTTTTGATGTTAAATCCTTTTTCAAAAAGATTAAATCTGATGACGATATAAAGATAGAAACAGGGGAAAGTGATATTGGAAAAGTAGAAATAATGAAAGGAGAAATTAGTGATGAGTCTGATCAAATTCCAAACAAAGGAGAGGATGAGGAAGAAGATGAAGTACAGATTCATACTCCTGTAACCCCTGTTGTTCATTCAGATGACAACGTAGAGGAAGGAAAACCGGAGGGACCTAAATATACTGACTGGGTACTACCTTCCATTGAGCTTTTACAAGAAGGAAAAACACAAAAACAAGATGAGAAACTTTACAGGAGTAAAGCTCTCGTCATTCAACAGACTCTTAGAAGTTTTGGTATACAGGCAAAAGTAGTACAAGTCTCGGTTGGTCCTACTGTTCTAAGATTTTCTCTAAGCGTTAGCGTAGGAGTAAAGGTTTCTAGAATTAAGAACCTTAGCAATGACCTTGCATTAGCTCTTGCATCTCAAACTTCCTCTGTAAGGATAGAAGCTCCCATTCCAGGAACTTCTTTTGTGGGAGTAGAGATACCTAACCCTACCCCTAACTTTGTATACATTAGGGATATGATTGGAAAACTAAAAAAGGATAACGGGAAATATGAATTGCCTTTAATACTGGGTAAGGATATTACTGCTAAAACATGTATTGCAGATTTAGCAAAAATACCTCATCTTCTTGTTGCAGGAGCGACAGGAACAGGAAAATCAGTCGCTATAAACTCATTACTTACAGGAATTTTAATGTCTAAAACTCCTGATGAGGTCAAATTCATAATGATAGACCCAAAAATGGGTGTAGAGATGGCTATTTACAACGGGATACCTCACTTACTAAATCCCGTAATAACAGATACAGAGGCAGTCATTAATGCCTTGCAGTGGTGTATAGAAGAAATGATGAGGAGATATAGACAACTAAAACAAGTGAAAGCTAAGAAATTAA
The DNA here is from genome assembly GCA_012511375.1 of Candidatus Dojkabacteria bacterium. Taxonomy (GTDB): domain Bacteria; phylum Patescibacteriota; class Dojkabacteria; order SC72; family SC72; genus UBA2177. The sequence continues at coordinate 10,765 of JAAZGF010000065.1, forward strand.
CAGAATACAACAAAAGAATTGGCTACTTAGCAATGCCATACATCATCATCGTTATAGATGAAATGGCAGATCTGATTCTTACTTCGGGCATAGATGTTGAAACTAAAATTCAAAGACTGGCACAGATGGGAAGGGCAGTTGGAATCCACCTAATACTTGCAACGCAAAAACCAACCGTAAATGTAATAACTGGACTTATTAAATCAAATATCCCTGGCAGAATGGCCTTTGCTGTTGCAACAAACATGGATTCTAGAGTAATTCTTGATGAATCTGGCGCAGAAACTCTACTTGGAAATGGAGATATGCTTTACAAAGATCAAACTATGCCAAAACCAATTAGAATACAGGGAACATTCACCACAACAGAAGATTCAGAGGCAGTGATTAATACGATAAAAGAGCAGGTAAAAGAAGAGAAGGTTACCTACTCTGAAGAGTTGGCAGATGCTATCGAAAAAGGAGGAACCGAAATAACAACAGGTAATGGAGGAGGAAGAGACCCTGAGTTTGAAAAAGCTCTTGCTGTAGTTGTTTCTACACAGAAAGCTTCAGCATCTTTTCTACAAAGGAAGTTAAGAATAGGGTACAACAAAGCAGCTAGAATAATAGATGAGTTACATGATGCAGGGGCCATTGGCCCTCAAAAAGGAGCCAAGCCAAGAGATGTTTTAGTAACATCAGTGGAACAGCTATCTCAATCCCAAAAAGATGACGTGGAGGGTTAATAAGTAGTAAAATGTTCTCATGATAACTGCAGGAGAGGTGTTAAAAAACAAGAGAGAGAGCTTAGGTAAGCCATTAGATCAAGTATCCTCTGATACTAAAATACAGAAAAGATTTCTCGAATACATAGAACAAGATAAATTCTCTTACTTTGATTCGGAGGTTTTTCTAACTGGGTTTATCAAAATTTATGCTAAATATTTAGGTTTAGACATAAACAAGATACTAGCCCTTTACAGAAGGAGCAACCCTTCCGTACAAAGGGAATTAATAAAAAAGGAAGAGAAAGAAAGTAAAGGAAAAAACATTGTAGGGAAAAAACAACTAAGTTTTAAAACTCTTGATCCTAAAACCTTAGTAACTTTCATATTATCTACATTCTTGCTTCTAATCATAGGATATATTGGATTGCAGATATACAAATTCCAAACCCCTCCTGAGATAACAATATTGGAGCCTCTGGACGAAGCAGAAGTTAACGAGGAAAGTGTTACGGTTAAAGGAGAAGTAGATAACAACACAGTAATAGAGATAAACGATAAACCTGTAGAGACCAATGATGATGGAAGCTTTGAAAAAGAGATTGAATTAAAAGAGGGAAGCAACTTAATAACTGTTAGAGCAAAGAAAAACAAAAATAACACATTAGAAGCTGTAGAAACTATTCACATCAAATATATTATTAAAGAAAAAGAAGAGAATGGAGAAGAAGAAGAGGAAAGTAACAAATTGACATTAGAGATTACGGACTCTCCAGCATGGATAAGGCTAGACCTAGATAATGAAAACAAGCTTTCCCAGGTAGTAGAACCTTCTAAATCAGAGTACGTCTTTTTTGATAATTTGTACATAATAACAGGGAGAGTAAGTAGTACAAAGATATATTGGAACAACAATATTGTTGAATGGAAACCAACTCAAAAAACAGGAGTTGCAGAATTAGAGTGCCGTATAGTGGAGCATGATTTGATTTGTGACTAATTCGCAGTACCACAATATCATTAAATGGTATAATATCCCCAACAATGGATTCTAATCGTAACCAAATAGACGAAATAAAAGATAGGCTTGATATAGTTCAGGTCGTTGAAAAATATGTAAGACTTAAAAAAGCAGGAAAGAACTATTCTGGATTATGTCCTTTCCACACAGAAAAAACCGCTTCCTTTATAGTTAGTCCTGATCTTCAAAGATACAAGTGCTTTGGTTGTGGAGAAACAGGGGATATTTTTAATTTTATCCAAAAAATTGAAAACCTGGATTTTCCTGAGGCTTTAGAAAAGCTTGCAAAAGAGGCAGGAATTACTTTACAAAAAAGAGAAGTTAACTATAAATATAAAACGCTAGAAGAGATTAACTATATTGCTGCTAAATACTTTTACAATGAACTCAAAAAAAATAAACAGGCATTAAACTACCTACTCGTCGATAGGGGATTAACAAAAGAATCTATTAAGAATTTTGGGTTAGGCTTTGCTCCTAAAGAACCTAACTTAAGAAGATTTCTGTCTAAAGAAAAAATCTTTTCTACTAGCGATCTTGTAAAATCAGGGGTTTTTAACAAAAACGAAAGAGGTATAAAGGAAAAATTCTCTAACAGAGTAATGTTTCCCATAAGATCAAAAAGAGGAAGGGTTATTGCTTTTAACGGAAGGCTTTTACCCGGCAACAAATGGGGACCAAAATACTTAAATTCTCCCGACACCCCAATTTTCCACAAAGGGGAGAATCTCTTTGGGCAATACGAATCTAGACAGGAAATCAGAAAAAAGGACTTAGCAATCATATGCGAAGGCTCTACAGATGTAATTTCGGCTCACCAATTTGGAATAAAAAATACAGTAGCACCTTTAGGAACAGGGTTAACAAAAGAACAGCTCGAGAGCTTGTCTCTATTAACAAAAAACGTACTATTCCTTTTTGATAACGATAAGGCCGGACAAGATGCTTTGATTCGAGGGTTCAAAATAGCTTCAGAACTAAAATTAAATCCATATGCTGCAACTCCGCAACCTTACAAAGACGTTGACGAACTGCTTCAAAAAGAACCCAAAAAGATTAATCAAATAATAGGTAACAAGAAAGAAGCTTTTTCTTTAATCATATCAACCGCAATAGAGAACAGGGATCTTAGTAAACTTGAAGAGATTACGTATATAAAAAATTATATAAGTCCTCTTTTAGAGTCCGTAAAAGATAGTTCTACTAAACAGCTATATATTAGGAAGGTTGAAAAGATATTGAAATTAAAACCAAATCACTCTTTTGAAACTGAGCCTAGCTCAAAAACGAATTGTTACAAACCTCATAGGAATGAACAGCCTTATAGTTTACGCTATGTCAATTTTGTTAAATATTTACTTCTTTTAGATGATAAGAATACTGTTGAACTACCCTCTCCTAAGTACATAACTGACAAGCAAATTTCAAAAATATACAATATTATTTTGGCAAACAAGGACACAAAGAGAGAAACCCTTTACGAAAAAATAAAAGAAAACGAGGAGATTCTACCTCTCTTTGAAGATATCATATTTAACCTCACAGACATCCCCAAGACCCAAGAGGAGATAAAAGGAGAAATTCTCATGCTTGCTAAAAAAATCAAAGAGGATTACTACAAAGACAAACAGAAAAACCTAAGCATCAAAATTGCAATAGCAGAAGAGAATAACGATAATGAAAAGTCGGAAAAGTACTTAAAGGAGCTAATGAAAATAAATAAACTGTTAAAAGAACTAAAATGATAGACATAGCCGAGTATGACATCTTTGATTATGACTATTCCAAGTATTGGGAAAACAGAAGATATGAGAATCTTGCAGAAAAAAATGTTTTAAACAAAATTTTTCTCAAGAAAGCTGGATATTGGTTCTTGGATATAGGTGGCTCTTACGGAAGGCTTACCTCTACATACTATGAAAGCTACAACAAACCAATCATACTAGACTACTCCCTTAAAACCTTAATTAAAAACAAGGAGTATATAAAAGCTAAGTATCCAGGCGTAGAGCTAGTTGCAGCAAATGCATATAAAATGCCCTTCAAGAAAGACACTTTCGATGGAGCCTTAATGGTAAGAGTCATCCATCACATAGAGAAAACAGACACCTATTTTAAAGAATTAAATAGAATAATGAAAAATGGCTCCTCATACATCCAAGAATTTCCAAACAAAATACATATAAAAGCTGTTTTAAGATCTTTGTTAAAGTTAAACTTCGATCTGTTTAAAGAGGATCCATATTTACAGCCAAAAGCCACAGGGAGCGAGGGTTCCAAAAAGCAGTATGACCACATATTTTACAATTATCATCCAAAATATATTTCACGCCTTTTGAAAAAAAATAATTTCAAAATTCTAAAAAAATACGGCTGTTCATATCTCAGATCTCCCCTTATCAAAAAAATCCTAGGAGAAGATGTAATGCTCTTTGCAGAGAAGATTTTGCAAAGCACCCTCTCTTGGACAAACATCCCTCCAAGCATATTTCTTGATACAAAGATAACTAAAAAAGGCAAAAAGGGGGAGATACCTCACAACTTAATCAGTGTGCTTGCCTGTCCATCTTGCAAAGGAAATCTCCTTTTCAAAAGAGAAGATCTAGCTATTTGCGAAAAATGCTCAAAAGAATTTCACAAAAAAGAAGAAATTTGGGATTTTAGAGTAAATTAAATGAAAACAAAAAAGTCTCTCGGACAAAACTTTTTTATCAACAAGAATCTTTCTAAACAAATTGTAGAGTCCACATTAAAAGAAAAACCCGACATTATAGTAGAAATAGGCCCAGGGACAGGCTCTTTCACTAAAGAATTTTACTCAACAGGAACAAAACTCATACTGATAGAGAAGGATGATGAACTTTACAAGAACCTTCAGATATCTTTTCCTAGTTCACAAATAGAAAACTGTGATTTTTTAGAATGGGACATAGATTTCTTAAAGTCATACAAAGAAGAAAAAATACTGTTTTTTGGATCTCTTCCGTATAATGTTAGTAAGTTAATAATAAGGAAGATAGTTGAGTCCAATTATTTTTTGAATCCTGCGTATTTTATAATACAGAAAGAAGTTGCAGAGAAGTACACTTCAAAAGAGCCCAACAACAACCTTCTTGCACTTAAAACTCAAATTTATGCTACTCCAAAAAAATTGTTTAACATCTCTCCTGATTCCTTTAGGCCAAAGCCAAAAGTAGATAGTTCTTTTACTGTCTTTACTCCAAAAGATAAAAGTATAGATGTAAATATAAAAGATTTTAAAAAATTCTTACAAATCTGTTTTAAGCAACCTAGAAAAACATTGAGAAATAATCTAAAAGAAATTTACCCTAATATCTCTAAAAATAATATGGAAGAAATATTCAAAGAACTTCTTCTAAAAAGACCTCAACACCTCTCCTTTGAAGAGTTTCTCTTTCTTTACAATAATCTTTGAGATCTTTTGATATAATTCAAGAATGAAACAAAAGAAGAAAGAAGCAGAAAGGAAGGAAGAAGAGCAGCTAAACCTTGGAATCAAAGAGCCTTTTGGAAATAGGTTTTCTAAAATAAGAAATACTCTTTCATTAGCAATCTTGAAGTTTGAAGTCAAAAAATTTTTAAAAGACCCTCTGCTATGGGCAACTATTGTTATAAACTCTATTTTGATTATTCATCAAATATATTTGATTATCAATAACTTAAGTGATCTTCCACACTATTTACCAATATACCGCTACTTTCTCTCGATTCCCCGTAAATTGGTAGGAAAAGAACACATAATCATATTTCCTACAATTTCTGTAATTTCTTTTACCCTTTCTTTGATTTTTACTTCAAGGTATTATAATACAGAAAGAATATTAACTAAGTTTTTACTTTTTAGCTCCTTACTTTGTACTTCTGCTTTATCAATCATATTAATTTATTTAACAACATTTTTTTAATATGGATTTCTCATCTGCAACAAAGTATTTAAATGTTTTACTGAGCTTAGTTCCCGAATTTCTTAAAAATACAAAGTATGAGAAATACATTCAGTTTTGGCCAATATTTTTAATTGGTTTTCTTTTTGCACTTTTTGCAACCCCTGTAATTGGGAAACTTGCAACAAAGTATGATGTTACCGACAAACCTGGGCAAAGGAAAAGAGGAAGGGAGTTTGATAACCCTCAGAAAGCTATACACGAAGGGATAACTCCTACACTGGGAGGCTTAGCTATTACTATCCCGATTTTAATTGCTATCCCTCTCTTCTTTAAATTAGATAGTTTTACAATACCAATACTTCTGTCCCTATTAGTTCTAACAATTGGAGCAACACTTGATGATGTTTTTGTGCTTTCTTCAAAGGCACAATTATTTTTTCAAGTTGTAGCTGCTGGAATAATAGCACTCTCCATATTAAATATTACCTCTATTCCATTCTTTGATATTGATTTGAATGCTTTTAGTTATAATTTCTCTATTTTTGGTATACAGCAATCCCTCTCTCTTCCTGGCGATTTGATCCTCTTCTTCTGGTTACTTGTATGTATTAATGCAGTTAAATGGACAGCTGGTTCTCCTGGGATAATAGAAGCAAACTCTTTAGTAATATTTTCATTAATTTTCATTATTTCAGTTAGATATACATCCATCTTTTCCTCTACTTTAAGCATTCTTGCCACAGGAGGTTTACTCATCTTCCTCTTCTTTGCATTTCCTCCTCAGAAAATATTTACCGGCTCTTCTGGTAAATCAGTATACGGTTTCTTAATATGTATATTGGCAATAGTTGCTGATACAAAACTCTCTACCACCGCCATGCTTTTAATCCTTCCTCTTGTTGATTTCCTCTATGTTATTGTTAAGAGATATATAACTTACAAGCCAAAAAGTCTTGGGGAGCTAATGAAAATTAGTGGATTAGATCATTTACATCACCAATTAATCAAATTAAATCTTTCTAGAAAACATGTAGTATTGATAGAAACCTCAATAACTCTTCTTTTAGGATCCTTTGCAATATTGGCAACAGGCGCTATTAGATACTTTGCCTTAACCATTTCTCTCTCTTTAGGCATTGCCTTTATCGTATATATAAATATTAAGGCTTCAAAAGGGCAGGAAGAAAAACTCAAAAAAGAATCTCCTGAATCCAAATACTCTTACTAAGAGAGCTTTTGTCGAACTATGGGGTGTGGAAACTTGTCTACATACCCCATATAATTAGGATAATGAAAAATAGTAAAAAAACTGTTCTAATAATTGTTGCCGTTCTGCTTCTTTCTGTTTTACTCTACTTCCTTCCAATAAATAAAATAATAGGTCGATTACCTTTAATAAATAGGTTCTACAACAATACCAGTATAGAAATACTTGTCAAAAAAGGAAAGGCAAAAGTCTGGATAGATGGGAATGATTATGGAGAGACACCAGTTTCTCTGGAAAACTTACCTGAGGGGAAATATTTAGTTGAGCTTGAGAAAATTGCAGATAAAGGCACTTTTTACAAAAAACAATCCTTTAATGTAGACCTTGTTAGAAATACATCCGCTAGGATAGACTTAGAGATAGGCCCTGAAGATATACTTCATGGAATTATCCTTTACTATACCCCTATCAGTTCTTCCTCTCAGAAGGGATTTTTAGCCGTTAGTAGCGATGTTGAAGGAGCAAAGGTATTTGTAGACCAGGAATTTGTTAAAGGCTCCCCTGTGACAAATTTAAGCCTGAGGGAGAGTCAATATGATATCAAAGTAGTGGCAGAAGGGTATGAAGATATAGAAGTTCCTGTTTTAGTTAGAAATAATTATGTTCTAAATCTAAAAACATACCATTTCCCAATTCCAGTAATATTTGATACTTTAGATACAAACAATGAGTAACCTTAGGTTAAGTAAAATTAAATCACAAACACCCATCTCCATCATAGTCCATGGAGGAAATAGAATTGGCTACTTAACTGCGAAAACACTGATAGAGCAAGGTTGCTATGTTGCAATAGTGGATAAATTTAATAATGAAACTAAAAAATATCTCACTGAACTTAAAAAATCAGAGCTATTCGATTTCTTCGACTTCAGGGGGTTTAACTCTCTATTCAAAAACCTAAAAAGATTTGACTACCTTTTCTACTTTTTAAATGAGAAGTTAGTTAAAGAAGATAACTTTGATAGCAAAGAGTTTCTAACTGAGAGTAAAATATTAGAAGATTCTTTAATAAATGCTAAAAAATACAATGCTAAATTCTCTTTGATTACTTCCTTAGCTTTGAACAGAAAACTAGCCAATATTGTTAACAATACTAAACTTTCTTCCCCTTCTCCGTATTCAAATATAGAGTTACAAAAATACTGCGAGACATTAACTGCCGAATTCAAAGATAAATCTAATCTAAACCTAAGGATTCTAAGATTAGGAACTGTAATTGGGAAAGGAATCGACAAGGTTGGCTCTCCCGTTATTCACGAACTTTTCTCTGATGCAACCCAGAAAGCCCAGATTACAATAAAGGGAGAAGGACTTGATATACACTCACTCATACATGAAAATGATGCTACGTACGGTATTTTAAAACTAACATTCACAGACAGTACCAAAGAAGAGGTTATATCCCTTGCTAACTCAAATGACTATACTACCCTCTCTCTTGCTTACAAACTCTTAGAACTAAACACGGAAGCCCAAGCAATAAGGTTTGTAGAAAATCCTGAGGAGCAATTCTTAATACAAGACCTTTACGTACCTGCCGTTCATGCCAAAAAATTTGGTTGGGTCCAGCAAGTCTCTTTGGAGGAAGCTTTGATAGAACAGATACAAAATTATTATGATTCTTCAAATAAAACTTGGTCTTACAACAAAGACTCTTCTAAAAAGAGAAGCCCTACAAGTAGTGTTACCTTAGGAAAAACAAAACTTGGAGAATTCTTGTCCAATCTCTTTTCTCCAATAAAACAAGTTAAAGAGCGAAGAGAAAAAAGAGAAGTAAACACCAAAAAACTACTTGCGACCATTGCAATAAGTGTAGCTACACTGTTTTTTACATACTTTGTACTTTATCCCATTATCGGAACTGCTATCGGTTTCGTTATAATAAATAGCACTACAAAAGACCTATCTACCTCCGTATTAGATTTAAATGAAGAAAGCGTTAAAAACAATATTCAAAAAATAGAGAGAAACATAGATAGGGTCTCTGAGAGTGTAGATAACCTTTACTGGCTTTTCCAAATAACAGGCAAAGGAGACCTCTATGACAACACAACACGACTAATACTAGCTTCAAAATACACTGTTCAAGGAGCCTCTGAGTTAGCAACTGCCGTAACTCCTCTTTCTGCTTACATCAGAGACTTTGAATCTGCTTTAGACTTTCAAACCTCCTCTCCTACAACAACAAGAGAGTACAGAGAGTACTTAAAAGAAATAGAACAAAACTCTTTTAAGTTAGATGAGGCTACGTACAGAATCTCACTAGCTTCTGAAATAGTAAATAATCTTAATACCACGGTTTTTCCAAAAGGAGTACAGGACAAAATAATTGAAATAAAGCATCTAATTTCTAAACTAGAGGAGGGGACCTTGGCATTTAGTGAGACAGTAAACTTCTTGCCTGATATTTTAGGGGTCAACGAAAGAAAAAGATATTTACTATTCTTTCAAAATGAATCAGAGTTAAGAAGTTCTGGAGGATGGCTTTCAAGTTATGGAGTAGTAGGAATAGAGGGAGGACAGATAAGGGAGCTTTTTGTTGATGACATTTACAATGCAGATGGGACATTAAAGGTTCAAAACAAGAGATACACTCCTCCTAAATCAATGGCAAATGCTTTAGAAATAACAGATTGGTCACTATCCCTTGTCAACTGGTACCCCGATCTTTTTGATACTATGGTCGAAGCAGAACCTTTCATTGAAGATCTAGGAAAAGGAAGTAAGATTGATGGTTTGATAACTGTAAATATAACTTTTATTCAAAAACTTCTTAATAGATGGGAAGGGATAGAAGTCCCAGGGGAAACGGAGCTCATAACTAGTGAGAATCTCTATGATAAAATTTTTGAAATGCATTCTGAATTTACCCCAGGATCAGCTCAAAAGGCAACTTTCCTTGCAAACTTAGCAAATGAAATAGTTAAAAAGTTCCTCTCCATGAGCATCTCTGAACTAATCTCTACTGGAGATATTTTAGAAGAAAGTTTTGATGAAAAACACTTACAAGCTACATTTAAAAATACTCAAGCCTTTAACTTTTTTAACTCTAGAAACTGGGCAAATTCTTTAGATTCTAGATACAACAATGCACCAATTGCTATAGATTGGAACTGGGGAGCAAACAAGGCAAACCTGTATTTAGATAAAAATTACACTTTAAATATAACAATAAAAGACGAAGATACTATTGATTTCTTTTACTCTATTGCTGTTGAAAACTCGTCTAGTTCAGAAATATATCCAGAAGGAAATTATAAAAACTACCAAAGAATATATATACCTCCAGAGGCAACAGTTTTAAGAGTTAGTGGAATGGAAGAAAATGACTATTCCACTTACAAAGAAAGTGGCTTTAAAGTCATAGCAGGTTGGTTTAATACTCCCATACTTTCAACAAATACCTTAGAAATAGGGTATAGAATTCAAAGAGATGCAGATAGTGTAAATTTCCCAATCAAAATACAGGAACAGAATGCTTTCCTTAATCTAAATCTGTTTAAGCAACCAGGAGAGAAAAGACATGCCTACAGAATAGATTTAACATATCCCTCTACATGGAGTTTAGAAAGCTCTGGAGATCTTAATAGTATAAGCAATCAACTTTCTGGAAGATTTGAATTGAACAAAGATTTAACATTTCCTATTGTCTGGAAAATTCCTAACTAGACAAACACTTTCGTCTCTTTCTTTAATTTCATATATATTTCTAATATTTCCTCTGGAGACACCTCTTTCTTGTTAGCAAACTTCTTTATCTCTTTAACAGAAAGGTCTGTATTTATTGGAACCCTATTACTCATTCCCAAGGGGGCAACAAAAGTTGCCATGTTTTTAGATTTACAATTGTGACAGGAAAAGTGTATAATGGCCAAGACCCCAGTATTTTGAATTATATTAACATCTTCTAAGACATAAGGAGTGCCACACTTATCACAAAACTTTGCAACAGAATCCAAAAAGAACTGCTTTTTTTCTAATGTGTTATTATCGTTATTATTCATATCTAAAATTATATCATATGTAGAAAATGAGAGATAAAAGTAAAGCAATCAAATTTCTCGTCAAAAAAGGTAAAGAACAAGGCTTTTTGACACAAGAAGACCTGTTAGATGTTTTTCCTACTATAGAAGAGAACATTGAACTACTTGATGAAATTTTCGAAAAACTACAAAAGAATGAAATTGAAGTATTAGAACCTGAAAGTGATTTAGATGAAGAAGAAAAAGAGGTTTTAACACTTGAGAAAAAAATCAAAATATTAAAAACGATACAAACAAATATTTCTACAGATGCTATTAGATCCTACCTTTTTGAAATCGGAAGAATTCCCCTTTTAACAGGAGAGGAGGAAGTTATTCTTGCTAAAAGGATAGAGAAAGGAGATGGAGAGGCTGAACAGCTCTTAATTACAGCAAATCTCAGACTGGTTGTAAGTATTGCTAAAAAATACAGTAAAAGCAATCTTGAGCTCCTTGATTTAATACAGGAAGGGAATATAGGGTTAATGAGAGCTGTAGAAAAATTTGATTACAAAAAGGGATTCAAATTCTCCACCTATGCTACATGGTGGATTAGACAAGCAATAACAAGGGCTATTGCTGACCAAGCAAGAACTATCCGTGTTCCTGTACATATGATAGAAACAATAAATAAGTTTAATAAAGTTAGTAATAACTTAGCTACTAAGCTTGGACGACCTGCAACTGACGATGAGATTGCAAAAGAAATGGACGTAGAGCCAGAGAAAATAGCTGAGATTAGGAAAATTAAACAAAACCCCACATCCTTAGCCACTCCCATAGGAGAGGAGAAAGATAGTAAATTGCAAGACATAATCCCAGATGATTGGTCACAATCACCTGAAGATTACGCAACAAGTGAATATCTCAAAAATCAACTACATGGAATCTTAGACTCTTTACAAGAGAGAGAGAGAAGAGTACTTTCTCTTAGATTTGGTCTAGATGATGGCGTATCTAGGACTTTAGAAGAGGTAGGAAAAGAGTTTGGGGTAACAAGAGAGAGAATAAGACAGATAGAAGCAAAAGCATTGAAAAAACTTAAAGAAAAATCTGTACAACAAAAATTAGATGACTATATAGATTAATTCTCTTCTACCAAATTAAAGAAATCCAAAGGGGAAACAGGAAAAGTCCTACCTGTTCTTTCTACTACCTTTTCTAATTCTTCTAGATCAAAATTAGGATTTAGTTGACTTGTGTATGAAGAAGCATTGGGATTTATACTTATTTCTGAATTCTCAAAATACACCAAAGAAGCAACCCATGCTATTACAACAATAAGAAGAAAAACTAGAAGAAAAAGATATTTTTTAATAATGTCCATACTGATTATTCATAAAATTTATCTGTTTCTATTGTAAAAATCCTCATATTTATACTGAATGACCCTCCTCCCTCCTCCTCCTCTCTTTTCGAGTAAGATACAGATTCAATAACAGCATATACAGGAAGGTCCTCTAAATCTTTTAATAGATTAACAATATTGGCTTTCTTTCCTTTTACTCCTACCCTCATCGAACTGGGAACTAAAAATCTTGTAGTTTGCGAGTAGCCTTTTCCCTTATGCTCATCAAAATGAACAGATAAAAGAGAAAAAGCATTTCTCGCAACAATGGGTTCTATATTTGAAGTGAGCAATGTAAATGTCCTTGAAACTGGAAATATTAATTCTAAACTACGAAAAGCTTCCTTCTGCTCCTCATACTCTCTATCTAGTGCTGTTAATGCATTAATTTTACTTTCTAATTGCTTGTTTATCTTCTCCTTTTCCTTTATCTCTCCACTTATTTTCGTAATTGTTAAAATTGTGGGCCTTATTGCAAATAGTATCAATACTATAGAAGCAAGAATTGTAAATGCTAAAAACATGTAAGATCTTTTCTTCTCCGGAGACTCTTTAATTAACTTTATATATTCAGCTGTATTTATTCTTTTTTCTTGCATTATTTTCAATTAGTAGAAGAAAGATTAAAGGACACTCTAACTGTAATATCTCCTTCTTCCTTGTTTATAGAAAATTTAATATCTTCGTAGTCAGGATTGTTTTTTAAGGTATTTTCAAAATTATTAACAGCATCTAAATTAAATGTTTTAAGTACAAAATTAACCTTCCCCTCATTAAATGAAAAACTCTCAAGAGCAAGGGTAGAAGGAATCCCATTTACCAACTCACTTACTTTTGTAGAATTAATCTCCTGTTCTCCCCTAACTACTTTGATATCCTTCAAAAGAGACTGATAGTTATCAAATACTATTGCATTTCTCTTCCAGCTTTCATTAGACAGAAGCACAACTTTATTATTTATTTCCTCTGTTAAATCATTGTTTTTCTTATCTACAAAAAACCTCCAAAAAAACACAACCAAAACCACTATTTGAACTACTATTAAAAGATATTTCCCTATTTCAACCAACCACACGTACGCATTTGCAAAGACATCGCTTGGTGAATATATAGCATCTAAAAAGTTAATAGATTTTGGCTGTTTGTCTCTTTTAAACATTAGGCAGTTTAAGCTTTAATGTTTTAGTATAGCATATTTACTAAAAATTATATCTTTTCAAAAAGAATAATTTTCTCCTGATTTTTTAAGGCTTGCTTTGCTTTTGTACAGCTTGATGGAATAATAGGATTGTAATATTCAATAACGCTGTTTAACAAATAGCTTAAATTGTTCAAAACCGCCTCCACTTCTACCTCCTCTTTGTTCTTTTCCCAAGGTTCTTTCTCAGTTATATATTTGTTCCCAAAATCAGCCAAGATATCTACTTTCTCTGCAGCCAAAGCTATTTCGTACTCCTCAAACAGTTCCTCTATCTCACTTTCAAGAGCATCTACTGCCTCTTTAAATTCTTTTTCTACACTATCCTCCCTCCCTATTCTAACTCCTCTACTATTAGCTAGATGAATAACTCTGTTTAGAAGATTTCCAAAATTGTTCGCTAATCTAGAATTGTACATATTAATTAAATCCTCTTCTTTGTATGCTGAATCTGCAAAGGTTGATATCCCTGCTAAAAGATAGAAGCGGACTATTTCTGCTCCAAACTTCTTCTCCTGATCAAAGGGAGAAATGATATTGCCTAAGCTTTTTGCCATTTTTTTACCATCTGAACCAAGGACCATGCCGTGCTCTAGTAGTTTTTTACTAAAAGGAAGCCCAACAGAAGCTAGCATTCCTTGCCATATACTACCTTGAAATCTTAGATTGTCTGGACCGAAAAGCTGTACTCCAGGCCACCACTGTTCCAACCTCTCTTCGTCAGTACCAAAACCTAAAACGTTAACATAGTTAGTCAACGCATCAAACCAAACATAAAGAATCTGCTCTGGGTCATCAGGAACCTCTATCCCCCAAGGAAGATTTTCTTTTAATCTAGATATACTTATATCTTCTGCTTCCTCTATAATTGCTTTTAATTCAACTAACTTTCTTTTTGGCTTTAAAACGTCTGGGTTTTTATCTAACCACTCCAAGAGAGTTTTTTTGTATTTAGTAAGCTTGAAAAAATAGTTTTCTTCCTCCTTTAATTCAGGCACTCTATTATGATCTGGGCATTTCCCATCAACAAGCTCTTTCTCAGTAATATATCTTTCACAACCTACACAGTAGAGCCCTTTGTATTTCTTTTTGTATATATCTCCTTTTTTATCGCATCTTTTCCAAAACTCTTGAGCTGCTTTGTAGTGCTCTTTCGCTGAAGTCCTGTAAAAATAATCATACTCTACATAGAAAAGTTCACAAAAGTCCTTAAATCTTTGTGCATATTTATCAACAAACTCTTGAACAGTTAAGCCTTCTTTTTCTGCCTCCTCAAATATCTTCTGCCCATGCTCGTCTGTCCCAACATTAAAAAAAACATTTTCTTTTCCTATTTTATTCCTAAAATACCTTGAGAGAGCATCTGCCTGAACAAACTCCAAGGCATGCCCTATATGAGGCTCTGCATTTACATACGGAAGTGTTGTAGTTATATATAGCTTACTGTTTTTCATAATTTATTCTCTTGTTTAGATTAACCTTAACTGCTGTGCCATTAGGACTCCTTCTGCAAGATCGAGATTCACTAATTCTTGCCATACTGCTTCTGTAACAAAAGGGATAAATGGATGCATTATCTTCAAATTTTCTTTCAATACATACAAGAGTTCTGTAAATACTTCTATCCTTTTTACACTACCAACAGGCTCTCCTTCTACTTGTTTCTTAGCTTCCTCTATCCAAATATCACACAGCTCATGCCAAAAGAACTCTCTAATACTTTCTGCTCCTAAATTAAATTGATACTTTTCAATATATTTGCCTACTTGTAGAACATGATCTTTTACTCTCTCTGTTTTTTCTGTTTCTTTTATATCATTTTTAGATATTTCTAATATTTCTGATTTATCTATATTCATAATTATAAATCTACTTGCATTCCATATTTTGTTGATAAAATTTCTATTCCCCTTTATTTTCTCTTCCCTTAATGGCGCGTTACTGCCAGGCAATGCATCCGAGTAATACCAAAGCCTCAGTGCATCTGCTCCGTACTTGTCAAAAATAGCTTTCGGTTCAACACTATTTTCTTTTGATTTAGACATTTTAGACCCATCATCTGCTAGTATCATGCCCGTTACAAAAATATCTTTAAAAGGAACCTCTTCTGTCCTGTACAGTCCCATCATTATCATTCTTGCAGACCACCAAAAGATTATATCTCTTGCGTGTATCATCATCTGGGTAGGATAGTACTTTTTGAGATCCTCTTCTCCGAGAGCTTCTAAGGTAGAAAAGGGCCACTGTCCTGAACTAAACCATGTATCAAACACATCTTCCTCTTTCTCCCAAATTTCTCCTTTAGAAGATTTTGGTTCTTCTTCTCCAAGGAATAGTTCCCCAGAGCCGTTAGCCTTAATTCCCACTTCTTTTTCAAAATCTCCTACTGTTTTCCCTTTGTTTTCTAATAGCCAGTCATACAGTTTTTTCCCTCCGCTATACCAGACAGGAATTCTTTGCCCCCACCATAACTGTCTTGATATGCACCAAGGCTGAATGTTTGCATAGAAGTGCTCTAATGCTCTCTGTTGTCCTTTTGGATATACTTTAACCTTGTTTCGTTGTAGCTCTTTTAAAGCTTTTTCTGCAAGAGGCTTTACATTTAAGTACCACTGATTCGAAATTATAGGTTGAATATCCGTCCTACATCTTTCACATACCATAACTTCGTGTACTGTATTCTCTATTTTTTCTAGTAATCCTAGCTCGTTTAATTCCTTTACTAATGCTTTAGAGCATTCTACTGTTTCCATTCCCTTAAATCTCTCCGGAATATCTCCTTCCATTAGTCCCTTCTCATTAATCACATTCACTATTTCTAAACCATGCTTCTGTGCTAATTCAAAATCTACAGGGGAGTGGGCTGGAGTTACCTTAACTGCACCAGTACCTAACTCTGTATCGACCTCTTCGTCAGCTATTACAGGAACCTCTCTCTCTGCTATTGGTAACAATACCTTCTTTCCTATATATTTGGCATACCTACTGTCCTCTGGATGTACTGCTACCGCCGTATCTCCTAACATTGTCTCTGGTCTTGTAGTCGCTACCGTTATATATTCCTCTGGACTGTCTGCGAGAGGGTACCTGATGTATGCAAATATACCTCTTTTTGATTCATGTTCTGTATCAATATCTGCTAAAGCTGTATTACATTTAGGACACTGATTAATTATCCTCTTGTCCCTGTATATTAATCCTTCCTTAAACATTTTAAAGAAGGTTTCATAGATTATTTCTGTCAATCTAGGATCTAGAGTGAAAAGCTCTCTACTGTAATCTGCTGATAATCCAATCCTTTTTTCTTGTTCTCTAGCATTTTTCGCATTTTTCATACAAAACTCATATGTCTGCCTAAAAAACTCCTCTCTTCCTAATTCCTCTTTCGTTTTCCCTTCCTTTTCTAAATGTTTTGTAAAAACACTCTCAGTTTGTATCCCTGCATGATCCTTTCCAGGTAGAAGTAATACAGGATGTCCTTTCATCCTCATGTACCTACCAATCACATCATGAAAAGAGTACCCACATACATGCCCTAAATGTAGATTAGCATTTGCGTTTGGAGGAGGGAGAGTTATCGTAAAGGGAGATTTAACTTCAACTCCCTCTTTCTCTAGATATTCTTTCATTCTATCTGGGTTTGTTAAGCTAGATTTCTCCCAGAGTGAATATATTTTAATCTCTGCCTCAGAATTGTATGATTTTGGTAATTCTTCCATAGTAATATGGCATTATATCAGGAAGAAGGGAGGAGAGGAAAGAGAACCCCCTCCACAAATCTACATAAATATGCTAGAATACAAAA
>JAAZGF010000066.1 GCA_012511375.1 Candidatus Dojkabacteria bacterium
ACTTTCGATATTCTCCATCCATTTGATATACTGAGCATCTCTAATAGCTGCAGGATTAATCCTGTTTATGAAAAAGTAAATTATCCTCTTAAAAAAAAGAAAAAAAGCTTTTAAAAATCCAAACTCTCTAACATCCTTCTTAAAATCCTCCTTGTAAAGTGGAATTCTACTCCTTACTCTTGAAAACAAATTATTTCTAGTTTGCATTCTTGTACCCATTAACTATTTTTTCAGCACTCCCTATCTCATAACTCCTATCCTCCTTCAACCAAAGCACCCTATCTGAATACTTCTCTACTGAATCTAATGCATGAGATACATACAGTATCGATTTCAAACCCTTTATCCTATCAAAATACGCATAACACTTCTTCTGAAAATCAGCATCACCTACAGCTAACACCTCATCTAAAACAAGAATATCTGACTTAACTCTAATAGCTATGGAGAAAGCTAACCTTACTGCCATACCAGATGAAAAATTCTTAATCTTCATATCAGCAAAGTCTCTTAATTCTGCAAAATCAAAAATCTCATCTATGTATTTATCTAATTCTTTTTTAGTAAGACCTAAGATAGTACCATTAAGATACACATTCTCTCTTGCAGTAAGATCTGGATTAAACCCTACCCCTAATTCAAGAAAAGGAACTAAGCTTCCATTAACCTTCACCTCTCCCTCATCAGCTACATATATTCCTGATACTATCTTGAGTAAAGTAGATTTACCTGATCCATTGGGACCTATCACACTAAAGAATTCTCCTTTTTTAACTTCAAAAGAAAGGTTTTTTAATGCACTAAATTCCCTGTATTCTGTTTTTTGAAAAGGATTTAAGAACCTCTCCTGTAACGTATTCTTATGCCCTTTAACAGGAATCCTAAAATTTTTACTTACATTCTTTACTTGTATTGCTGTATTCTCATTCATATTTTTAAAAATGTTCTGCTACTCTTTTTACACTATGTTTAAAATATATATTTCCAACTATGATTAGAAGAACAGAGACTATTAATGAACCAATTACAAATTTCAAGTTAACTATATTCTGATATGTTAATGCCTCCCTTACACTCTGAATATATATTGCTATTGGATTATGCTCAACTATGAATCGATATTTCTCAGGAATCATCTCTACTGGAAAGAATACAGCAGAAGCATAGAACATGAGCTGTAAACCCAACTCAGTAATATGTGCAAGGTCTCTAACATATACCATCCATATACTAGTAAAGAATGATATGCCATACAAACCAAGAAACATCACTAACCCTATCAGTAGGATGTAGGACACACTAGCAAGAGAAAACTGGATACCCAAAACTAGACCAACAACCCCTACTATCATGAGATTAATCCCAAAGTTAATCAATGCCATCGTTAGAGCACTAATCACAACTATATCTCTTTTAAAGTTAATCTTAAGTATTAAATCAGCCCTCTCCATAATGGAGCCCATACCCCATGTAATACCTTCATTAAAGAATGTAAATATTACCAATCCAGAAAGAAGATACACAGCATACTGTCTTGATGTAAGGTTACCTACCTGTCCAGATACAGAAGAGAAAACAACAAAGAGAATTATGAACATGAAGAATGGTTTAAGTAAAACCCATAGAAATCCTAATATTGAACCTTTGTACCTCATCTTAAAGATGGTTTTTACAAATTGTTTGTACAGATCAATATCGTTCTTACTTATCATTAATATATTCTTTTAATGTAATATTTTTAGAATGTACTAATTTCCATACTATCCAAGAACAAAGATACCACATTGTTTCCTTTAATGCCATAACCGAACCTACTCTATCTTTAATACTAGTATACCTATTTACCATATTCATTCTGTTTCTCTTAAAACTTCCCATATCTTTTGTAGATGCCATATGGTTATGATATACAACAGAGTTTCCACAGTAATATATATCATATCCCAAATCTCTAATTCTTAATGATAGGTCTACATCTTCATAGTAAAGAAACATTTTAGGATTGAAACCTTTTACTTTTTCTATTACCTCTTTTGAGAGCAACATAACAGCTCCACATATACCATCTACTTTCTCTACTGTATTGTATTTCTCATCATCATACTCTCCTTCATACCTATCATATGCCATTAGATGTTTGTTAATATCCATCCCTGCAGAATTAATTAGGTACTTTTCATCTTTCTTTTCAGAAAGTAATATCTTTGGTCCTACTGCACCAACTCCTTCTTTTGTGTTAAATACCTTTATCATTTCTTCTAACCAATTGGATGTTACTGTAATATCATTGTTCATAAATACATAGTAGTTGTAGTTAGGATGTGTTTCCAAAGCTAAATTATGAGCATTACCATATCCTAAGTTTTCTTCTGACTCTATTAGCTTAATACTTGGATAGTTATTTTTTAAGAAAGAGAGAGAATCATCAGTAGAGTTATTATCTACAACACATATGTCTGCATTTGTATACTTTACTATTGAAGGGAGACTCTTTTCTAAAAGTTCTTTACCATTGTAGTTTACTATTATTATTAAGATATCCATATGATTCATTATATCAAGAAACTTTGAGATTCTCTTTGAGATACTCCATTGTTTTTTCCAATCCCTCCGCTAATGAAACCTTAGGTTCCCAATTTAACTCCTGCTTTGCAAAAGATATATCAGGTAACCTTCTCTTAGGATCATCCTCTGGAAGATTCTTAAAGATAATTTGAGATTGAGAGTTAGTCATTTTAAGAATTAAGTATGCTACATCTAAAACAGAAATTTCTGAAGGCATTCCTACATTCATAGGCCCTGTAACTGTACTATCTGTTTGAATGAATTTCATCCAAGCATCTATCTGATCATCTACATAACAGAAACTCCTTGTTTGAGAACCATCTCCATAGATAGTTATCGGTTCTCCCTTTAATGCTTGAGTTACAAAATTAGTGATAACTCTACCATCATCAGAAGACATATATGGGCCGTATGTATTAAACACTCTAACAATTTTAATTTCTAAACCCTTACTCCTTTTGTAATCGGAAAGAATAGTTTCTGCACACCTCTTACCCTCATCATAACAAGCTCTAATACCAATAGTATTAACAGAACCTTTGTAACTTTCATTTTGTGGAATTACCTCAGGATCACCATATACCTCAGATGTAGATGTATGAAAAACTCTTGCTCCTTTCTTTAATGCAAACTCACAAACATTAAATACCCCTATTACATTTACCATAATAGTATAGAGGGGATCTTTCTGATATGCAGGAGGAGACGCAGGACATGCAAGATTAAAAACCCAGTCAAACCCTTCATCTAAATCAATTCCATTTACTATGTCCGCTTCTACAAATTTAAAGTTTTGTAAATTTAGTAAGTCCTGAATATTTTCCTTTCTTCCTGTATACAGATTATCCAAACAAACAACTGTGTGCCCCTCCTTTAACAACCTCCGACAAAGATTACTGCCAAGAAACCCAGCCCCTCCTGTTACAAGTATTCTCATATTTATTATATCTAGATATTAAGTGTTTAATTATTAACAATTACTATACCATCTGTTTACATCCTCAAGAATAGTATCAATACCCCTTTCAGGTTTCCAATTCAAAACCTTACTTGCCTTCTCATAGCTACCTGTTACAACAACTGCCTCATTAGGATCTGAATCTACTATTTCATAATCCACCTTCCTTCCTGTTACCCTTTCTACACCCTTTACTATTTCCATAACTGTTGTACCTGTACCAGAACAGAGATTAAAAATATTACTTTTCTCATTCTTTATCATCCACTCTAATGCTTTTACATGACCACTTGCCAAATCAGAAACATGAACATAGTCCCTTATACCTGTACCATCCCTTGTCTCATACTTATCACCCCTTATCATTAAATGATACTCTCCCTTTGATGCTTTAAATACCCTAGGAATTAAATTACCCATTGCTTCTGGATCCTCTCCTAGTTTTCCACTACTGTGTGCTCCTGATGCATTAAAATATCTAAGAGCAATGTAATTGATACCAATATGTGTAGCATCTTCAAGTAGTAATTCCATACAGTATTTATTCCTCCCATAGGGGGACATTGGACTAATTTCATCTTTTTCTGTAACTGGAATATTTTTAGGATTACCATATACCGCAGCAGAGGAAGAGAAAACTATTTTTTTCACATCATTCTCTTTCATACAACTTACCAAATTGTATGTACCTATCACATTATTCTCAAAATATCGCAATGGTTCCTGAAGAGAATCTAAAACACTCTTGTATGCTGCAAAATGTATAACTCCATCTACTCCCTTTATTGCTGATTGAACATCTTTAATATTTCTTAAATCTCCTTTTACAAACTCAACATCTTTTTTAGATACTTCTTTAATAGTATTGACGATCTCTTTCTTACTATTCTCTAAATTATCAATTATTCTAACCTCATAATTATTTCTAAGAAGTTCTAAAACTGTATTACTACCAATATATCCACAACCTCCTGTTACAAGTATTTTCATGTTTCAATATTATCTAATTAGTTAAGAATATTGTCAAAGATTATTCCTTTCTGTTAGTATATATTAATAATATATGATTGTTTTAAATATGGGAAAAACAAAAAACATAGTGATTACTTCCTTACTCTTTTTACTAATTCCCTTAGTTGGATTAGTAACACCTCAAGAAGTAAATGCTGCTCAATTTCATTTTAAGTCATACTCCTTACCGAAAGAGGAAATAGTTAATGAGGATGTATACATAGTAGGAGAAGAAATTAAGATAGAGGGTATTATAGATGGAGATGCAATACTGATAGGTGATGTTGTTCAACTAGATGGAACTGTTACAGGTGATGTATATGTGCTTGGGGGAAAAGTAGATCTTAACGCTAATGTATATGGAGTAACTTTTCTACTTGGAGCTAATAGTACAGTAGAGGGATTGTTAGCTGAAAATACATATATTCTTTCACCTAATATTAATTACAGTGCAAATACAGGTAAGAATCTTTTGGCTCTCTTTGTAGAAAGTACGATAGGAGGCTCTGTGGGGGGAAACCTAAGAGTATTAGGATTGAACACAACAATTGATTCCTTTGTAAACAAAGATCTACTTGTTTTATTAACTGATGAGTACAGAGTGGAAGAAGAGAAGATAACTGGAGAGATATTTGATAAAGCAAAGATTCAAGAGATAGCCAAGGAGCAAGGTATTGTATCAGAGAAAGAAGAGAAACCAGGATGGGAAGCAAATGTCATTGTTGCCCTTACTGGATTCCTCGGTACTCTCTTAGTTGGCTTCATCTTAATTCTACTCTCTCCTGTTAAGACCTATGCCATTAAAGAAAAAATTACTGGTTCTAGTACAGAGTTCTTCTCTAGCCTTGCTGTAGGTTTTGTAATTCTAATATTAATACCATTCCCACTCTTTGTTCTCTTCTTAACTGTAGTTGGAGCACCAACAGCATTTTTGATCTTAGGGGTTCTAATGTTTGTACTCCTCTTTGGACGTATATGGGTAGAGATGGCATTTGGTACAGAAGTATTAGGACTATTTGGAGTTAAGGAGTACAGACCATACAAGTCTTTACTAGTAGGACGCTTTATTTCCACTCTGTTGTATCTTGTCCCTGTTGTAGGCAACCT
>JAAZGF010000067.1 GCA_012511375.1 Candidatus Dojkabacteria bacterium
ATACCTAGAACTATATAGTAGAATATGATTGCAAAGAGAAGATTCATAAACACCCCTGCAAGCATAACCATTATTTGCAATCCCTTAGGTTTGTTATTTAGATTATACTTACTCTTTTTTAAATCTATTTCCTCTCCTTCCTTACCAGGATCACCATCTCCTAAAATCTTCACAAAACCCCCTAGGGGTATAACCCTAATGGCATAAAGTGTCCCTTTGTACTCCCTTGAAAAAAGCTTGGGTCCAAAACCTAACGAAAATTCATACACTTTAGTTTTAATAGCCTTTGCAACCAAAAAATGACCTAACTCATGTATAAAGGTTAAAAATCCAATTATCAAAACAAAAAGAAATATATTTATTAAAACAGAAAACATAAATTACTGGTAAAACTTAAATAGTCATTAAATCTTTTTCCTTTACAACTCTTATGTTTTCTATTTCCTCATTAGCCTCTTTCACAATCTTCTCTATTTCTTCCCTCAACCTATCTGCACCATCCTCTGATAGCCCATCTTTTTGAGCTTGCTCTATCTCTTTCATATATTTCTGCCTTACCTGCCTAACTGCAACTCTCCCATCCTCTATTCGCTCCTTCATTATCTTAACATACTCCTTCCTTCTCTCTTCTGTTAAATCTGGTGTCTTAACTAAGACTCTATCTCCCTCTCTTATGGGAGTAAAACCTAAATTTGCACCCTCTAGAGCATTTACTACATTATCCTGAATACTTTTATCCCAAGGTTGAATATTAATAGTTTTAACATCAACTGAGGTTATTGTTGCTAAATTTTTGAGAGGAGAAGTTGTTTCGTAAGCACTTATTACTATTTCCTCTACTAATTCTGGTGTAGCCCTACCTGTCCTTATTTGAGAAAGATCCTCCCTAACATGGAGAACACATTTGTCTATATCTTTTTTGATAAGCTCTATATTCATAGCTTATTCTACATCAAAAACATTGCTCTTGGAAGACCTATAATTCCCACACAAGGATTCTAGAAACAGTAATTGGCTCTCCCAATTTCTGAACCTCCTCCTCTATTAAATTGACCACTTTCTTCTTCTCGTCCTTGAACCATTTCTGCTCTAACAAACATTTTTCTCCAAAGAAACTATTCAACTTTCCTTCTACTATCTTCTCCGCTATTTCTTTCGACTTTCCCTCGCTATCGGCTTCTTTCTTAAACACCTCTGTTAGCTCTTTTATCTTCTTCTCGGAGACATCTTCTTTGGAAACATACTCTGGCTTCATGGCTGCAACCTGAAGCGCTAATTCATGTGCTAATTTCTTAAAATTCTCGTTCTTGGCAGCAAAATCTGTCTTACAATTTAGCTCCACTAAAGCTACTAGTCTCTGCTCTTTACCATGAACATAGGCCTCTATTATTCCTTCCTTTTTCTCGCAAGGATTTATCTCTATAGGTTCATCCCATCCTCTTTCTCTAATCAACTCTACTGCCTTCTCAAAGTCCTTTCCTGCCTCCTCAAATGCAAGCTTAACCAATCCTATCTTTGCTCCTGTTAAGTTTCTTAGTCTGTTTATTGAATTGCTTCTCTTGTTAATATATTCTATAGCCTTCTCCATATCTCCATTAGATTTCATTAAAGCCTCTTTGCAAAGAGCCATCCCTGCTGATGTCCTTGCTCTCAAAGTTTTTATGTTTTCTACTGTTACTTTCATTTTATTTGACACAAAATTTATTTAATAGCATTTTCTATCTCCTCAATAGCCTTAGGCCCAATCCCCTTTATTGTTTCAAGCTTCTCTTTGGATATTTTCTTTAAATCCTTTACTGTTTTCACTTTAGCATCCTTTAATGCATTAATTGTTCTTGTAGAAAAACCTAAATCCTCTATACCCTTAGCATCTTCTATTACCTTCTCCGCCTCTATAATATCCTTCTCAATATCTTTTTCTTTTTTAACAACTCTTACAACAGAAATATTTACTGCCTCTTCCACTTTCCCTTCTCTTAAAGCTTTCATTCTTACTCTATCTTCCTCCTCCATCTTTTCTCTTCTTGCTTTCTCTTCTTCATAATCTCTTCTTAATTTTTCTAACTTAGCTTCGTGATCTCTTCTAAGAGAGATTAAAGAGAGAGATTTTTTAGACTTAGCTACAACATCTCCAAAAAGCTTTGTAAAGAGAGATATACTCTTTATGGAATCATCATTTGCTGGTATTGGATAGTCAATAATATCTGGATTACAGTTGGTATCTATTAGAGCTATTATTGGGACTCCCACTGCTCTAGCTTCTTTAATAGCATTCTTCTCTACCTGGCTATCTATTACAATTATTACTTCTGGTAATTTATCCATAAATTTAATACCTTCATAGATTTTGTTCAATCTTTCAACCTCTGCCTGTATTAAAAGTTTTTCCTTCTTTACTAAATCATCTAACCCTCCAGCTAATTGCTCTTCCATTTTCAACAGACCTAAAACAGCTTTCTTTACCCCTTCAAAATTCGTAAAAAGACCTCCCATCCATCTTTTATTTATGTAAAACATTCCACTTTCCTCTGCCACCTTTGTTATCAATGATGCAGCTTGTCCTTTCGTCCCTACTATCAAAATATTCCCTCTTTCAGAAGAATCTGACAGTACTCCTAAAGCATCTTCCAAAAGCTCTCTTGTTTTTACCAAATCAATTATATGAGTACCATTTCTAACATCATATATATATTTCTCCATACGTGGATTCCATGCACTCTTTTTGTGCCCAAAATGGGATCCTGCTTTTAAGAAATCTATTAGTTCTGGAATTTGAAAACTTTTCTTTTTAGTCTCTGTTTTCTTTGAGACTTCTTTTTTGACTTCTGTCATTGTATTTTCCTTCCTTTTATTAATATCTTTGTTGGACATAGTCCAGGAACGTACAAAGATATATGAGATTAATATTAAACAGCTGGATTATACATGTTTGTATTTGCTTTGACAACTTTTAGTCTGAAAGCGAAATACTTTTCCATTCATTCTTACCTATAACAATATGATCTAAAAGATTGAGGCCTACTAACTCTAATCCTTCTTTTATTCTATTTGTTATAGCTACATCTTCTCTACTAGGTGTTGGATCTCCTGAAGGGTGGTTATGTGCCATAATGACACTACTTGCATTTAATTCTAATGCTGGAATTATTATATCCCTAGGTAATACACTTACTCCATCTAAACTCCCTATACATATCACTCTTTTTTCTAAAACCTCAAATCTAGAATTAAGGAACAGAGAGATGATATGTTCCTGCTTTTTCTTCGATATACCCTTAAGAAGCTCATATGCTTCTGCAGAATTTCTCACTAAAATTTTCTCCTTGTCATTTAAACCGTAAAGTCTCCTACCCAATTCTATCCCACACAGTATCCTCATCGCTGTAATATCTCCAACCCCCTCTATTTTTGTAATATCCTCTATCTTTAACTCTTCGTTACTCTTAATGGTATTTCTAATGCAATTAATAACCTCTCTAGAAACAGTAAGGAAATCTTTACCTTTTACCCCACTACCTACCAAGATAGCAACTAAATCCATATCCGTAAGGTTATCTACTCCTTTCTTAAGGTATTTCTCTCTTGGAAGCATACACTATCCTAACAGATAGTTATTAAATCTATATTAAAACTCTTCTTTCTCTTTCTTAGCTTTAACTTTCTTAATATATTTACAATTAGGATAGTTACTACATCCTGTGAAAAATTTCCCCCACCTTCCTTTTCTTTCTACTAAATGATGCCCACATTCAGGACACTTCTCATTCAAAAGCAAAGGAACTACTCCTTTACACTTAGGATATGTCTCACATGCCCAGAATTTGCCATATTTACCTCTTTTTAGTACTAATTTACTGCCACACTCTGGACATTTTTCAGGTTTAAAGTACTTTTCATAATCTAAACTTTCTTCCTCCCCTTCCAATTCCTTCATTCCCTTACACTCTGGAAACTTTGAACAGCTCAAGAATTTTCCATACCTACCTATCCTTACTACCATCTCGCCTTTACACTCAGGACACTTCTCATCTGATTTTCCTAATATTACAACATCCTCTTTATTTACATCTTTATCTGCTTTCTTGATATTCTTCATCATATCTTTGTACTCTTCATCTATTACAGGAACATATTTCTTTTTCCCTAAAGCTATATCATCTAACTCATCCTCTACTTTAGCTGTATACTCATAATCTACTAATCTCTTAAAGTTATCTCTCAAAAAGTTCGTCACCACTCTTCCTACATCTGTTGGAAACATACTTCTTCCCTCCATTTCAATATATCCTCGACTCTGTATCGTAGAAATAATGGTGGCATATGTGGAGGGTCTTCCAATTCCTAACGCTTCTAATTTCTTAATCAAGGAGGCTTCTGTATATCTAGCAGGCGGTTGTGTAAATTTCTGATCATTGACAAACTCAACCTTCTCTAACTCATCACCTTTCTTAATTTTATCAATTTCTTGTAAGTCATCATCCTGCTTACCCATTCCTAGAACTTTTCTAAACCCTTCAAAAAGCGTCTTCTCTCCTCCCATAGTAAAAATATACTCTGGTTTCTTTGGTTCTTTAGGTTGCAAGGTTACCTTCAATGCCTCTACTCTCTTCTCGCTCATCTGGCTAGATACCGCCCTTTTCCATATTAGCTCATAAAGATTAGCTGCTGCTTTTCCTTGCTCCTTCTCAATTTGAGAAATATCTAGACTAAAATCTGTAGGCCTTATAGCTTCATGGGCCTCCTGCGCATTCTTAGACCTATTCTTGTAGTAATTAGGCTTTTCAGAAATATACTCTTTTCCATATTTACTCTCTACTAGCTTACGGATATCGTTTATAGATTTCTTACTTAGAAATACTGAGTCCGTTCTCATATATGTAATGTATCCTGATTGATACAATACCTGTGCTATACCCATAGTTCTTTTAGATGTAAATCCTAAAATGCTATTTGCACTTTGTTGCATTGTTGATGTTGTCAAAGGTGGATATGCATGCTTCTTAACTTCTTTCCTTGCAATATCTTTAACTAAAAATTTACTGCTTCCTATTTCCTTTTCTAAAAGATCAACCTCTTCTTTATTCTTAGGCACATATTTCTTCCCATCCTTTGTAGCTAATTTTGCAATTAATATACTTTCTGTAGCATCTTTAAGCTTTACAGATACTTCCCAGTACTCTTCTTCCTTAAAGACATCTCTCTCCTCTTCTTTTTCTACAACCAATCTAAGGGCAACTGACTGTACCCTTCCCGCAGAAAGTCCATACCATATCTTTTTCCATATCAACTCGGAAAGCTTGTAGCCTACTAACCTATCCAAAACCCTTCTTGCTTTCTGTGCTTCTACTAGATTCTCATTTACATCTCCAGGATTTTTAATTGCTTCTTTAATAGCATCCTCTGTTATCTCATGGAAAGTAACTCTTTTTGGAGATTTTAGTTTTGCTACATTACTTAAATGCCAAGCTATAGCTTCTCCTTCTCTATCTGGATCCATCGCTAAATACACCTTTCCACCCTTGGGAACGGCTTTACTTATCTCTTTAATAATTTTACCTTTTCCATAAATAGTTTCAAATTCAGGCTCGTAATTGTTATCTACATCAACTCCAAGCTTACTCTTAGGTAAATCTATTACATGACCTACAGTAGCCATTACTTTAAAATCCCCTCCTAGGTACTTATTTATAGTCTTGGCCTTGGATGGAGATTCAACTACAACTAAATTTTTGTATTTTAGTTCACTCTTTGCCATGCCATTAAAATACATTAGATTATGTCAGAATGTCAAATATGTTCATTTTCCTTGTACATTCATACTTGTTTGCCCATTTTGTACTCCAAATATCTCCTCAAAATCACTTAAGCAAGTAATTATTTCTGCCCCCTGCTTTGCTAACATGTTACATCCTTGTGACATTTTGTTCCTTAAATCTCCTGGTATTACATACACATCCCGATTATACTCTAGGGCCAATCCTGCAGTTATTAACGACCCGCTATCAAGCCCAGCCTCTATTACCACTGTTACTTTCGACATACCTGCTAAAAGCCTATTCCTTAAAACAAACATTTTTCTGTTAAATTCTGTATCTTTACTAAACTCAGCTAAAACAAGACCTCTTCTCTGTATTTCTTTAAAGAGTTTTTTGTTTTCTTTTGGAATATATGATGTCATTGACCCTGGAACTATAGCTATTGTATTAATATTTCTTTCCAAACATACCCTATGCACGTATCCATCCACTCCCCTTGCTAAACCACTCACAACAGATATATTTAAATCTTTAAGAAAACTTTCTAACAAATACCTAATTACCCATTCCCCATATTCTGTAATAGATCGAGTTCCAACAATTGTTACACTTTTACTCTTTAGTAAACTACTATCGCCTTTGTAATACAAACTTAAAGGACAGCTTGGTATTTGTTTTAACAGTAGAGGAATATCTTTGTATGCTAATTTACTCATAGGTAAATTATTCCATACAAATATTAAATTTTGATTAAATTATTCCCATACATCCACTCTATTACTTCTCTAGCAAGTCTTGCAGCATTGTAACTTTCTCCTCCATTTTCAAGAAAGATAGTAAATGTATATTGAGG
>JAAZGF010000068.1 GCA_012511375.1 Candidatus Dojkabacteria bacterium
GTTATTAGAGCAGACTTAAAAGCAATCCCTACTCTCAAGAGACAAACTAGTGGAGTAAAAGTTATGAATATTGATGGTGGAGACAAGGTTGCTACCTTAGCCCTCCTATCCCGCTAACTTATAGTGTGTTTAGAGGTTATTTAATACTAATAACTGGAATTTCCTTTAGATTTTCTTGAACTCTAACAAGCTCTTTTTCTAGTTCATCATACGTTATATCTATTTTCTGGCTTTTATTTATATTTTTTAAAAAATACATATCAAAACTTTTTTTGATCTTTCTCCTAACTATCTCTTCAATTATCTCAATGTCATTCTGTGTTAAAGACATTTTTAAAATGATATATGTTATTTCTTTATTCTAATACATACTCAAATATACTTCCTGACCTAGATAACAGTAAGTCCATCTTGTATAAATATCACTATATTAAACAGGACTCTTGTTGTAGAATAGACATTATGACAAAAATAATTGCAACTCTCATTGCTTTTTTCCTTTCTCTTAACACATATACTGTTGCCTATCAGGAACATACCACAGACAAAGAATTAGAAAAAAATAATTACGAAAGAGATATTTTTCTTGAAGAAGATATTAGATTAGAAGAATTAAAACCAGCCAAAGCAGTAAGTAAGACAGATTCTGGACTTAGTAATGCTTGGTGGTCATACCCAAATGATATTGAACAAGCTACAAGAAGTGGAGATGACCTTCTAGTCTTAGTAAACAAAAAATACCAATTACCTAGTACATATGCTCCCTCAGATCTAATAAGCGTATGCGCTAGCGTTACTAACATTAGATGCGTAAACAGTGTTGAATTTCTTCTAAGAAGAATATTAATCAGTGATTTGCAAGATTTAGTTAATAGTGCCGTTGCCGACAATATAGATTTAAGTGTGAGATCTGCATACAGGTCTTACAATACACAGATAGGTACATACAATCATTGGTTAAGTGTTAATGGGGGTAATGTTGCTGCTGCTGATAAAATATCTGCTAGAGCAGGCCATAGTCAACATCAATTAGGTACTACAATAGATTTTAGTACAAGTGAGATAAGGGATGGGCTAGGGGGAACATTTGCCTCTACAAAAGCTAGTAAGTGGTTAGCTGAAAATGCACATAAATACGGGTTTGCTATCTCCTATCCGCAGGGGTATGAGAGTATTACTGGATATGGTTATGAAAGCTGGCACTACAGATATATTGGTAGGGAAAATGCACAGGAGATGATTAATAGTGGTATGATATTAGAACTATACTTAAGAAGTAAGAATTAAAAATGATTCAGAGAAAAGTAGGAAATATATACATTGGAGTAGGTGTTTTCTTCTGTATTTCTGCTGTAGTTCTCCTAGCATACCCTCAGCTTCCTTTGATACTGAATTTACTTTCACTTAACAGTCCTGAAACAGAGAAAGAAACAATTACGCAATCCATCTATGCAGATGAGAAAGGAGAAGAGATTGTAGTAGAGGAGCCACCTGAAGAGGAAGATCTTCTTGTACTGCCAGATGTTAAACCTGAACTCCCTGTGGAAAACAGGATATATATTCCTAAAATAGGGGTAAACGCAGAAATATATACAGATGAGGATCCGAATGTAGCACTCGATAAAGGACCTTGGATTGTTCCCGATTATGCTAATCCTGAAAGTAGGTATTTACAAGAATCTTTTAGACCTATTTTAATTGCATCTCATAGATTCGGATATTCTTCATGGTCAACAGAGAAGAGAAATTCCATTTCTTTCTTTAATCTTCCAAATACACAGATAGGGGATAATATAATAATAGTGTGGAATCAAAGAGAGTATGTGTATACTATTTTTGATATGGATGAGTCTACTTTTGTAAAAGAAACTGATGCAGACCTTATACTCTATACATGCATGTACTACAATTCACCTAACAGACTATTTAGATATGCACATTATGCCCCCACCAGCCCATAGCGTTGCCTCTGGGGATGCTCAATGATATAATTCTTCGTATGGAAAATATAGAGAAAAGAATTGTTAAAGAAAGCTTTTACAAAATGCAAGAGGGTAAGGGTACTGACCAAAGGTTCCCCATCCCAGGAGAGCTAGCCAAGAATTGGGAGAAGAGAATTATCACAGTAAAAGAATTATGGGAGATGAATCCTCAGATGTATGTTGGTTATAGAGTAGATAATCGTTCAGATATACTTGATGGAGACTCAGGGTACCTCACTCTATTGTTATGGAGAAGGGTATACCACCAGAATACTAGAGTACAAACCATGACTGATGCTCTTAAAAATTTGAGACAAGATAATTTACCAAACTTAAACAAACAATTACTTCGGGACCTAGATACAATTAACAAAGATCTAGCATTAATATGTAGAACTCCTGAAAACAATGATATTCCTGAAACACCTTTAATACTTCTCAATGAGAGGGGTGTATTACCATACTCTTGCGGTCAAGTTATAGATGGAACAAGACGCATATTAGCTCTATGTGAATCATTATCAAATGGAGATATAGAAGAGTCTATGCCTATACCTATTTATATAGGTGATTTTCCTACAGTATCTGCTATTGCTTACAATGCTGTAGCTTTTGCTTTAGATAACAAACCACTTGATGAGAGAGTATCACTATTAGAAGAAAGAGATGTTCGTTAGCCCATAAGATTGACCAGTAGGGCGTTTTTTGATAAAATGTAGTTATATAAAGAAATCTGCCATTTATTTTATTTAAATTTTAAATGATAAAATAATGGAAGGTAATAATACAGAACTTCCCAACACATCTAGTAAATCTTCAGGAGGAATGCCTACCTATGCAAAAATAGGGCTTGGATTAACAGTTGCAGCTATATCTTTGGGTGCATGTAAAGGTAAAAGTAATAACGATGAATTACATACTGATGATGAACCTAATCAATATTCTTCAGTTATACCAGAAGATATGGATACTCAGACAGAAACAGAAGCACAAGGTCTATATACTGTAGAGGAAAGACTTGTTCATACTGAATACTGGACTACAGAAACAGATGAAGAAAGAAAACCTAACCCATCAAACATCCCTATTATAACAGGACACACAGTAATGAATGAGGATGGCTACTCCACACTATTCCTTCATATTAATAATAAAGGAAGAACACAAGCAGACCTCTCAGGTTCATTCTTTAATGGATATACAGGCGAACTTACCGAAGAAAATATAGAACAAATTACCAAAGAGATAGAAGAGAGTGTTAGAGCAAATGAAGAAAACTTTGTAATAGGGGAGACTATAATTGTAGATGGAGTAGAAGAAGAACGTAACCAGGACGCAATCTTCATAGACTATTGGACAATAGGTTCAGAAGTGATGCCAGATCTTAGCCAATTTGACATAATTTCATGTCATAATGATCCTGATGATAATGGCAATGCTAAGGTAACATTCTTAGTAAGAGGATCAAATCCTATTACAAAAGACCAACTAGTAAATAAGTACTTCAATGGTTTCGAAGGTGTTTTTACAGATGGAGCTAAAAATCAAATAATCACTGATTTGCATAATAGTATTAGACCTCATGTGCCAGGATTCAATCTAACTGAAATAGAAGTTATACATTTACCTTAACCTGTTTACAATTTAGGAAAGAGTAGGGAATTGACTTTCATGGTCACCCCATAGTATAATACTACTGTAATTATTTAATGTTCTTTAAATTATTAATATATACCAATATGAAAAAGTATATTTCAATATTGGTACTCTCTGTTAGTATATTATTTGCTAACACATCAATGTTGATGGCAAAGGGAACACCTGACCCTTACGGTCATGTACCTGTTGATACAGGTTTTGTTTTAGATTCTTACACTGTATCTGCCCTCATAGCATTAGTACTTTTTGGTATTGGTGCATTATTGATAGTAGCAGGTAAGTACTTTAAGAGTTTATCCAATTAATCAGTATATGGGGTACATATATTGTACCCCATAGTATTGACAGCTAGGGTATATATTTGATATAATTAAATAGTTAAATAATAACCTGCTCTTTAATAAATAATAATTTTTCCATAAATATAGAAGATACATTGTTAGAGATAGTTATATCTTTTTTATGTTTCTTTTATAGAAACTAGTTCTTTAAAATATACTTGTTTATGTGATATTTATATCCATGTTTATACAAGTATTCATATGGGAAGGTTAATGGTTATTCTCCTTAGGATATCACGATTCCATCTTTATTCTTATTTATACAATTAAGTAATAATTGAGATGGGATTGTGGTAATCAACATCAAAATTTTTCAGTTCATCAAGGAGGATGAAATGGCACGAACACCTAGAACACCGACACCGACACCCCCACCAGCACCAACACCGCCACCAACACCGGCACCGACGCCGACACGGTGGAGTAGAATTTGGGACGGAACGAAAACCGTTGCTGGTTGGATATGGAAGAATATCTTCCAATTAGCGGGAGCAATCCTGCTAATTATCGCAATTGTTATTGCTAGTCGCGTTGCGACGGGCAAAATTCAATTTGGAACACAGGAAACTATCATTGTCGAACATCCAGTCGACACACCTGAGGATCCTGTTGTACCTGTTGTAAAGCAGGGTGGCTTGGAGCACACCGCCTATTGGACGGTTGCTACAGAGCACAGTCGTTGGCCTGACATGTCGGGTTTCGACATTGTGTCTGGTCATAGTGACCCGGATGAAAATGGTGATGCAAAAGTCGTTTTTCTTATCGGTAACATTACCGCAGACGACCTACAGCTTACCTATTTCAATGGGTATCAAGGGACTTGGTCCGAATCTGTGAAGACTCAAATCATCACAGAGATTCAGGACTCTGTCCGCCCCCACGTACCAGGGTTTACCCTAAGTACTGTGGAAATCATTCACAAATAACCACAATCCCCATATGCACAGAGCACCCACTCCCTACGGAGGTTTATGTTTTTCTTTGACTTCGGTCGAGGAACAATATAATTTAGGGTGCTCTTTTCTTTTATGTATATATACAATATATTAGAGTATGAAAACTATAATAAAGGTAATAATAACAACAATAGTACTTTTAACATTACCCATATCCATATACTACGGACTTAGATTAAAGGACACCCCCTTTACATATGAATATATGAATAGATCATATGTAATAACATTACCAAACAAGGTATGGTTTGAAATAAATGGAAGTACAGACATTTTAAATAATGACGAGATTTTGATAAATGAAACCCCTGAAGTAGTAGAAGAAGGATATGATATTGGTCCTCAATATCCCAAATATACTACTACATATGAAAATGACACTATTAAAAAAGTACAAACAAGTAAAAGAGTAGGGGATACCCTAACCATTGAAAGTTATATTGAAATAGCAGAAGGAGAACATGACGAATACATACAGAAGGTATTCTTCTCACAACACGGTACATTTAAAGACAACTCATACACTCAAGAGGGATGCAATGTAAAAATATCATCTAAAAACGGAACCCTCTCATATGATGAGGAATATGCACTACTAATGATTACATATGATGTAAGAGGAATAACTAAAGTAGAAGATACATTATCTTTTGAGATATCTTGCTTATGAAAGAGAGAATAGTACCTACAATGGCAATACTGTCAGTATTTACTTACTACCTTTTTAACCTAATTACACAGGGATTAAGCTATTTACATAATGATTTAATATTTGGTCTAATATCAGCACTCTCTGTATTACTACTTCCTGCTTTAATATCTAAAGTTATACTGAAAAAAGGATATTTTGGTATTGGATATATACTAAGTACATTAATATATCCAGCACTTTATATATTCTTTTTAATCCTAAACAGAAGTATACAGGCAGATATGGTAGCTCTGTACAACATTACTGCTACCTTAATTATAGCCACATCTCTCTTCTTACTCTCATTGATAACTATTATGGAAAGCAAAGATCATATTAAGAAAGTATCTTTAGCTATATTAGCAATAATTACAGTAATACTTATAGTAATGGGAAGTAGGGAAATAGTTGGGCTAGACAAAGATTCTCTCTTAAGCCTAGATTTTCTACAACATAATGTTGTATCAACCCAGATGACTGATGGGAAAATATGTATAACTCCTAACCAGTGCTCCTCTTTGTTTAAAAAGCTTGGATATACTACATATTACCACTCTATCCAAACAGCACATACTGTAGGATCAAACCTAAATATTGGAATAGCAGAAGTATCCTTAAACATTGCCTTTATTGCTGTATCCTCATTACTTATCTCTCTCTTCTTAAACAGACATATTAAAGACAAAACAATCTCCTTTTTAGCATCATTATCCGCTATTTTTGTATTTGAACTAGGAGCTCACTCTTTTAATTTCATACTACCTCAAACATTTACACTATTCCTTTTCTTAAATGTTCTTCTAGAAAAAGAATTAAATTGGAAGAAAGTACTTTTCATTTCACCAATATTAATTTCTACCCACTTCATATTTGGCCCTCTCCTTACTGTAATAGCTCTTTTCTTTGTAATTCTTTTTAATCCAGAAGGCAAACCAAAAAATTACGGATTAGCAAAAACACTTACCTTACTATCCTTCCTAAGCGTTATTATTACTTTTATAGCAAATCTAAGAGGATTTAGTATTGAAAGACTACTTCAAATGCAGGAAATAGAGCAGTTGGGTTACTTAACTAATTACTACTTTCCTGATAATTTGAACTTCCTAGCTATACAGTATGCTCCTCTTTTACTACCTTTGATCGTCGCTACTATATATTTCATTCTAAAAAAGAAAAATAGAGAAAACATATCTCTTTTTGCAATATTTTACATATGCATATCTCTTTCTCTTTTCTTCTTAGGCCCTACATATGCAAACAAGTTTTTAATAGGGGTATCTTTCTTTACAATTTTGCTGATAGCTTTACTCCTTTCTGACTTAAGAACAAACAAAACAGTAGCAGTGATAATCCTCTCTTTACTGTTAACATCATCTATTCCTTTCTACCTTCAAAACATACAGAAATACAATCGTTTTTACACTCAAAACAACGGGAAAATATCTGCCACAACAAATGATGACGATGGGATAATTATGCATTTGAAGAATAATAGGTATGATTGCCAAATAGTATCTGATCCGTATACCCAATTGATAGTTGCAAGTAATACAAATTATCAAACAGCTGGAGGACATTACCAAAACTTAGAAACACGAGAAGCATTTGTAAACTTTGTAGAAAACCCAACCCAAAGGAGTTATGAAGAGCTTTTAATCTCTCCAGATATTAAAAGAAATGAATTATGTATTCTTCTTTCTAGTAGGCTGTACTCTAAAGAAAGATATGTTAACCAAGATAATATCCCTTGGTTAAACTCTATGTACGAGTATGAGATTAACAATAATTATGGTCTTCCTGAGATTAGTCGATTAGGGAGATTCCTTCTCTCAAAAAACTATGAAATTACTTACTTAGACAGTAATTTCAGATTTTTGGTAGTACCAGAGTAACCTCCTAAGGAGTTTTACTATAGGGCTGTTTTGTGGTATAATAGAGTAGTATTTAAATTAAATAAATCCTTTTAGGATACTGCTCTTATGACACTTTTTAACAAAAATCAAAAAAACAAATACGACCTTATATCAGTTTCTCACTACTTCTATCCTAGGGTAGGGGGACTGGAGAATATGGCATACAACCTTTTATCTGAATTACAGAAAAAAGGTCTTAACAGTGTTTCTGTTTTCGGGTCTAACAAAAGATATACTACAACAAAAGATGGTTTTGAATTAAACAGTTTTAAAGTAAAGAATATCTTTAATGGAACATATCCAATATTTGGTGTTGGTTTTGCACTACACATCTTAAAACTTTTAAGAAAGAACCCAGATGCAAAGGTCATTATCCATAGTAGGCACTTAACAAGTAGCATTATTACTGCTTTACTCTGTATATTATTAGGTCACAAATA
>JAAZGF010000069.1 GCA_012511375.1 Candidatus Dojkabacteria bacterium
TCCTTTTACTATTTGTACATAGAAGATCATCTCCTACAATCATATATTCTTGTCCAAATTCTGTTGTAAAGTCTATCCATCCTTCCCAATCTTCTTCATGTAAGGGGTCCTCTATACTAATCATAGGATATTTAGAGTACCAATCTTTTTGTAGCCCTATCCATTCTTCTTTACCCAATTCCTTTTTCTCACTCTTAAGAGTATATCTTTGTGTGTTTTCATTAAAGAATTCTGATGCAGCTACATCTATAGCTAATTTAAAATCATCTTTGGTAAAACCAGCTCTCTGTATGGAGTCTAGAATAATATTAAATGCCTCTTCATTACTTTCAAGTTCTTTAGGGGCATACGCTCCTTCATAACCAAGTCCAACAGAGTATCCTTTTTCATTTAAGATATCATGTGTAATGTGAAAAACTTCTGTAGAAGCTCTAAGAGCATTAGAAAATGTTTTAAATTTTTCCATGTTAGGAACAATCATATATTCCTGTATATCAGTAGCCCAATTCCCATGTTTTGCACCTTCCATTATTAGAACAAACGGAGTGGGAAGTTTAAGAGTTTTATTATCAAATTGCTTATCCCAGTATGTCATTGCTAGATATTGGTAGAGTTCTAGTCCAAATGCATTTGATACAGCTTTTGCAAAAGCTATAGAGCAGGAGAGGATACTGTTTCCTCCTAGTTTTTCTTTTAATTCAGTTCCATCTGCATCAATGAGTAGTTGATCAAATTCTCTTTGACTTGTAAATTCTTTGTCTATTAAAAGTTCTTTTATCTTTCCATTTACAATATCAACTGCTTTTTGTACTCCCTTTCCCTGATATCTATGCATATCACCATCTCTCATTTCTACAACTTCGTTTTTTCCTGTGGATGCTCCAGATGGGACTTCTGCTGTACCTTTCTCTCCGCTATATACCTCAATTGTAGTGGAGAGTGTAGGTATTCCATTTGAATCCAGTATTTCTCTAGCATGTACATCTTTTATTTTCATATGTAAGGTATCTGTAAGTTATTTATTAATTTTGTCATAAAGAAGAAGAGAGAGCAAGACCTCGGCCAAATTGACTTATAGTAAAAGTAGAAGTATAATCCAGATAGTGTTGTGGTATCGGCGCAATTGCTGAGAGTCTCTGTTTTAGGATACGTCCCAATACATGACTTATAGTCACAACTAGGAACACTGCCCTTGTTCTTTAACAAGTGAATAGGGGTAAGTTAATCGGTAAATATTCTTTCTTCTGTTTAGTTTCCGGCATTTAAGATCTCTACTTAAAGGGGGTTTTAACTGTCGGAAATTAAACTATTTCAAGGAGGCCTGTTATGGACAAGATTCAAAAGACTTGGGCCATAATATGGCCAATTGTAAAGTCTATATTCAAGTTATTAGGGGTGTGGGATAGACTTGAGGTTTTACTAATCTATACTATTATATATATACTGGCGAGTGTAATCCTCAAAGAGGTACTTCCTAAAAAGCGAAGAGGGGAAGTGTTTAGTGAGGCTCTCCATTTATTTGTAGATGTCTTCATAATAATAATCCCTTTTATAGGGCTGTATTACTGGTTGAAAGAGAAAATTCCATTGGTTGTTCAGTTAGGATCATATATTCTCTCATTAACGAAAGTAGATGAGCTAGTAGCCACCGTATTGAAAGTATTTTTGGTGTGTATAATAGCCTTTGGAATTGCAAGATGGGTAATTACTCTCTGTAGTTTAGCTCTACAGAAATTTGCAATTGAATTACCATACGTTGGTGATATAGCAGTACCTTTAATTAGGGTTGTTGAGAGCATATTTTTTGTTCTTACTGTGTTATGGTTACCATTTTTTGGTTTGTCTTTGTACAAGCAAGTAGATCCATATCCAGTGGTCATATATGATGTGATAATCAGGCCACCGGAGGCCAACGAACAAGTATGGGAGTATATTGAGGAAGGAATTTCCAATGCTCAAGAAAATGGTATGGATTGTAATCCATATCTTCTTTACTCTCTAAAAGTTTATGAGACAGGCTCAACGGTTTGTACTCCAATTTGGTCCCTACGACCACGTCCAAATGAATGCGCTAGTTATGCTGGAGCACTTGGTATGTGGCAGTTTCTTCCTGAAACATTTCAAAGGAATGCTGATAGATATGGGGTAAAAGGGAATCTATGGAAACCTGCAGTAGCAGCAGAAGTAGCATGTTACTTCATCAATGACGAAGTTCAAATATCTCTTTCTCAAACTAGAGAGAGTTTTATTAATAACTTCGCATATAATGGTCTCATCTGGAATAGAGATCCTGATGGAGCCGGAGTTGTTTATGATAGAGCTAAAGCACTAAGAGAATCAGCTTTAGAAAATTATAAATCTCCCGAACTTGAACCTACCGAATATATTTGGCCAGCACCTAGCAATGCTTTTGTCTGGTACCAATGGGGTGTTGATATGTGGTACGGACAAACTCATAACGGTATTGACATTGCTATAGGTGGTCTTCCAGCTTTTCAGGTACATGCTTTGGCAAATGGTCAGGCAAGGTACTGGGATGGAGGAAGTTGTAACGCAGGAGTTATTACTCTGCGTACCTCTCAAGGAGACGAATTCCACTATGTCCATATGGAACGGAATAGCTCTAAGATTTTCATTCCAACAGATGGTGGGTGGCATAATGTTACTCAAGGTCAAGCATTAGGATTTATACACAACGGTAATACTACGTGTTCCGTTGGCAGTCATTTACACCTAATGTTTAGTGATGGAAGTTATATTTCGGGGGAGATGTTCCCGAAAAAATAAGGAAAGGAGTAAATTTGGAAGATTGTGTCATAAAGTAATAAGTTAACGAAAAACTTAGATTTTAAAAAAAGGAGAAAGGAAATGGAAAATTTTTATTATATGTTAGTTTTAATAGGTGGCAGTATGCTCGCCTATTACATTGTCTTTGTGGTAGGAAAGAAGTTCAGCCCTTCAAGTATTGCAGGGAAGTCTCTCCCACCAGCTATCGGTTTTGTGTTGCAGGTTCTTATTCCCGCAGCATTAATTCCGATGGTCTCTTCAGCATTTTTTAAGAACCTTGATAAAACATTCGAAGTAACAAAAAACGTGGGGGATAGCGGATATCTAAGTTTTATCGGAAAGATTTTTGAGAGTGCAGAAAGCATTGATCGCCTTTGGTCAATTGTGACCTTGGCTATTGTCCTAACTGTCTTTAGGTATATTATAGAAAACATGCCTGATAGACCTTCAGGACTAACAGGGGCAGGTATTGCTCTTGCTATTGTAATCCTTGCGGCTACCACAAGCTCTGTTCTCTGGGATCTAGTAGCCGACAAAATCTGGTTAAAGGTAGTTCAGATGTTTGACAATATCTGGTGGGAGACAACTCCGGGGGAGATTATCAGGAAGTGGCTCTTTCCAGACACCATCCGTTTGCCATGACCTACAAGTTACCGATGTTTAGGTATAGAAGCTTTATGCTTTTTACGTATCCCTATTCACCGGTAACCAGAATATATAATTTGTCTTTGTATAATCTGGTTACCAATATATATTAATTAAAAATTAAAAATGAATACTGAAGAAGTTAAGGAAATTTATGACTATGCAAGAATAGAAGACAAGCTAGGTCTGTACCATAATGTATGGTTAAAGGATGGTTACAAAACAGAGTATACATTTGTAGATGGGAGGAAATTTTCTAGTCCCTTTCAGATGATTGATGAAGAACTAAATTCAGAAATAGATGAAGATAGATTTGCTGCGGATCTTTTTGAAAGTACTCTTTTAAGATCTGCTGATGGGTATAGGTATGGTCAGAGATTAGCAAGAAGGGATAAGGAGAGGTATGAAGAGTTTCTTTTGAAGAACTCAAGGGATGATTTCTGGGCTACACATCAGGGGATTGAAGTACTAACTGAATATGCAATTTCAGAAGAGAGAGTAGGCGAAGAGTTTGTAAGTGCTAAGTTAATGAAGCATAGGATAAATTACTGCTACAATCTATTCCTTCCCGAGAGAGAGCCTAATCACTATTCAGAAAAGCT
Organism: Candidatus Dojkabacteria bacterium; assembly: GCA_012511375.1. Lineage (GTDB taxonomy): Bacteria > Patescibacteriota > Dojkabacteria > SC72 > SC72 > UBA2177. The sequence continues at coordinate 4,035 of JAAZGF010000069.1, forward strand.
ATATAAGACTAAAGAGTTTATTGATTTATACTTATCAAGACATCTCTATGAGCATCTTCCATTTTGGAAGAAAGAAGCCAACGCAAGAGATTTATACAAGCACTTTAAGGCAGGTGGTTTAAATTCTTTTGAAGTAATTAAATCAGTACATCAATCGTATTCAAATGTAGAAGAGCACGGTTTTAAGCTTGAAAATCCATATGTATATAATCCACACATTAATAAAGAGGACTTTAAAAAATTTCAGAATGTATGGAATCTTTTAGAAATGCCGAGGATGGTAGATAGTAAATATAAAGAATTCAGGGAAGATTTAATTAGGAAGCAAGATGACCCCAAATTTTATGAAGAGATACAGACAATGTTTTCTAATAAAGCTAAGAAATATCCCTTTCTAAATATTGTAGAGAGGCTTGGGCAACAATCAAAGGAGGGGGATACTGTTTTAGGAGAAGCCTCAAAGAAATTCCTTTCAAATCTAATTGTAGATCCAGAGTTGTACCATATAGCGAATTCTCTGCGCATGTATGGAATTGGTAATAGTAAGAGAGAAAAAGTTGATGAAGAAGAGAGCATGACATACAAGCGTCTGTTGGATATGACTTTTGAGAACCCAAAATTTCTAGATTGGCAGTGGTATAGAGAAAGTGGACAGAAAACTCTTAGAGAGATATACAGGTATGCCCCTTCTATGTATTTAGATATAGTATCAAAATACTTAGAGAACTTTGTAGAAAATCCTTCTCTTTCTCCAAAACAGTTAGATTCTATTAAGAAGATACTGTATTCAATATTTACAGAGAATATTAAAGAGAAAAATCTTAATCTTTATGATTCCTATTCAAATATTAAAAACTCAACGGGAGACAGTAAGAGTGAAAGGGTTCGTAAGCTAATATGTGGGGAGTTTAAAGAGGATTTAGTACTCGAAGAGAATCTGAAATTTTTTGAAAGTACTGAAAAATGGGTAAAGTTTTTTAAAGATAGGGATACGATGTTTAATGTCTTTTCAAAATTGTATTTGCAGGACGAAAATCTGTTTTTACATATAATGGAATCTTTAATAAAAAACTCTTCATCAACAAAAGATGCTAACTATTTTGATAATGTAAGAATTGTAAATCTTTTAGGTAAAAGGCTTGCAGAACAGGTTGCTAAAAGTATAAAAACATTAAAAGACCCCCTTATGGAGGAAAGAGAAGAGATTGAGAGAAAAATTATTATGGATGCAAAAAAGGTGTGTACTCCACCAGAGATAAGGATGACATTGAATAAGAAGTATTTAGATCCTAGCTCTAGGAGTGATTTGTTAAAAAAATATTTAGAAAACTATAGTTACTTTGTAGAATCGTTGGATTTAAAAGATTTACTAATCTTTAATTCTGTAGATGGGGTTAAAATATCAGGTAGTGGAATTGACGATAAGCTTGAGACTGCTGTTAAGGCTCTTGGGTATAAAGTGGAAAGGAATGGGAATGAACTGAATCTTAATGATTTCGAGTATCATGAATATTTAAAAAGACTTGTAGGTATAATGTATTCTCCGACTCTTTATGAGTGGAGAGAAGATGATAAAGCAAATAATAAGGAGAATGATAAACTTAGAAGCCTCTTCTTTGTTCCTCAGAACATTGGGTTAGTTTTTTCAGATAACAAAGATGGCTTTTCAGTAGATCAGACAAGATTTTTCTTGCAAAATTATCTCCCATGGTACATTGAGATGAGGCTTCTTACAGGAAATGTTGATTCTTTAAACAGAATTATTTCTGCATGGTTAGTTAATAGGCCTGATATTAAAGTCGATGCTAACAATCAGAAAAGTGATATAGAAAAAAGGATTAGAAATATTTGGCCTGACACTTTAGAAGCTTTTAAAGTTAGTTATAATTATGAGAGATTTAGAAGAGTAGAGATGTTAAAAAAATTCTTAGAGGCAACAAATGTTGAAGAGGTTGTAGAAATGATAAATAATGATCCTATCAAATTAGCAATACTCTCTTCTTCTATACTCTCTTCTTCTTTGAATATTGCAAAAGAAGAAACTGTGTACAAAGGGATAAGGAAAGCTATTGCAACTCTTGACAAGCAGTTTGAGGGATTATCCTCAGAAGCATATATGAATAAAGAGAGAATAGACAGAGTAAAGAGTGGATTGAAGAAACTGGGCTATGAGGAAACAGAAGAGGGATTAGAAATGTTTAGAACTTTATGGAAGAACCTTTGGTATCTAAGAGGTAATAGGGGTTTAGGACAAACAATAACTATTACTGCAGGTGGTTTGGATATTTCAAATCCAAATAAGAGTATGTATGCAAAGATACCGGTTAGTACTTCTAACATTAAGGGAGAATTAGTGAAAACTTATGTTAAACAGTATGACGGAGGTGCTGATCATGAGTTTATTTCTTGGAAGCAGATAATGAGCATAGGGGAGGCAGAGTTTGACTATATTCCTGTAAAAGATTTTCTTATCAAGGTGACTACAAATTTTGCTACTATATTTAAAAAGAGAAAACCTGATGTTGTAAAAGAGTTTGAGAAAGCTGGTCCTGCAAATATACTACTAAAGTTGCCAGGAAGAGATGAGCCTCTTTGTGAAATATTCGCAGTTCCAAGGCCTCAGGAGGCTTGGAAATTAATTAAGGATTTTGCGAAACTTATGACAAGTGAGGAAGGGGCAGAAGATGCAATTGAATTGCTAAAAATACTGAATGAGAATTAAATTAATTAATTATATATTATGAATGAAGCACGTGATTATATGTCTCAATTCCTAGAAAATGTCGGAAACAGTCTCAATTTAGAGAAGAAGGAGGTTGCAGAGATATATGAGAAAGATTTAGTTACTCCTTTGAGAGAGGAGAGAGGAATGGATATTTCTGTAAACAGTGTGTCAAATATAGTTCAGGATACTACAGGGAAAGGGACAGGGAGTTTAGAATTAATTCAATCAAGGTTTAATCTTTTCCCAGGTTGTAATGGCTGGGGAGATGTAGCCAAGGAGGTAGCAAAAGTTACTGGAAAAGTCTACAAAGAGAATTTTATGATTTGTACGTTTGCTGCTGGGGTTGCATTGGTTGTGATAGATAATGTTACTCCAGTGCTGAGATATGTTGTAGGACCTTCTTTAATACAAACAGGTTACAATAATAGCAAGGTATTAAAAAAAGTTTTGGAGAAAAAAGTTATTGATAAGTATGTACAGGTGGATTTGGAGAAAGGTTTGTCAGGGAAATAGGTTTCAAAACAACTATTTATTTGCTAAAATAATCTTATGCCGAGGTGGTGGAATTGGCAGACACGCTACCTTGAGGTGGTAGTGGGACTAATACTCTCGTGCAGGTTCAACTCCTGTCCTCGGCATATTAGGGCGACTAGCTCAGCTGGCTAGAGCATCTCGTTTACACCGAGAA
>JAAZGF010000070.1 GCA_012511375.1 Candidatus Dojkabacteria bacterium
CTGTGCAAGAAATATTGGTACAGGCTAGCTTTCCATAGCTACAAACACAAGTATTACAACCATCTTCCATCATGAATATCTCTCCGTCTGCATATGCCCATCCTTTATACTCACAACGAGGAATATCCGTATTAGTGGAAAAGTCTGTTGAAAAAACAATATAGCTGACCAGCCCTATAACAATAGTGCCTAGTGTAATACTTAGACCTAAGAGGAAGGAGTTATCCTTTTTTCTCTTTTCTTCTATCATTAAACTAGTATATATTATTTTTTAATATAATGGAATTAGGATTTCTCTCTTTGAACACGAGATTTTTAACAAGAGAAGGGGAGCACTATAAGTTGGGGGGACGGAGAGGGAGGGATTCGAACCCTCGGTAGGCCGTTAGACCTACGACTCGTTAGCAGTGAGTTCCTTTCGACCACTCAGGCACCTCTCCAACGCCCACAATTATACTTCATTCCTGTTATCTATGCTAGAATAGGGTATGTATTTAGGAGCACATGTTTCCTCTTCTGGGGGTATAGAAAATGCAATAAAAAATGGAGAAAAGTATCAAATTAATACCATACAAATGATGCCTACTGCCCCTATGAGATGGGCAACTAAGCCAATTTTAGATGAGGAGATAGAGAAGTTTGTTAATGAACTAGGGAACTCTAATGTAAAAAAGATACTAATACATGGAATATATTTAACTAATCTAGCAAGGGAAGATAAACAGCTTTTCCATTTGGGTAAAATGGGATTAGTAATATATTTGGATTTTGCAGAAAGAGTCGCAAAAGAAATAGAGAAGAAGAAAATAGATAGTGAGATTTTAGGAATATGTTTTCACCCAGGCTCTCAGAAAGAATTGCCATACGAAGAAAGTATTGAAAGGGTGTCAAAAGGGATACAGTGGGTGTTAGACGAAGTGAAAGGAAAACAGAAACTACTGATCGAGACAACAGCAGGAACAGGAACAAATTTAGGAAGAAGCTTTGAAGAATTAAAAAAGATGAGAGATGGAGTTAAAGATAAAGAGAGGGTGGGGTTTGTTGTAGATACACAACATACGTATGCCGCTGGATATGATTGGGTTAATGATTTGGAAACAGTAATCTCCCAGATAGAAAAAACATTAGGTTTGAAAAATGTAAAAAGTATTCATTTGAATGACTCTAAAATGGATTGTGGGTCTAACAAGGATAGGCATGCAGACTTGGGAGAAGGGAAATTAGGAGAAGAAACAATTAGGAAAATATTAAAACATCCTAAACTTAAGAAGGTTCCATTCATATTAGAAACTCCTGCCCTTAAAGCATCTGCTACAATGGAGAGAGAAATAGAGAGGCTAAAAGAGCTAGCTAAATAATTTTAAATCTACGATTAATGAACAAAGAAGTTAAAAAGAAGATAGAAAGCTTAGTACAAAAGTTTCCAAGTACAAAGACATTGATAGGGTTAGCGATATCAATAATATTGGCAGCTATTGTATATCTATCAATATTATTTTTACTTTCTAATTAGTGTCTGACTTTAAGCTTAACGAAAACCAACAAAAGGCTGTAAATTACAAAGGTGGAGACCTTTTAATAATAGCAGGGGCAGGTACTGGAAAGACTGCTGTATTAACTCAAAGAATAATATCCTTAATTAAAAATGAATTTGCTAAACCATCTGAAATACTGGCATTGACCTTTACAGAAAAGGCGGCACAAGAAATGCAAGAAAGGGTTGATATTGAAATGGAATACGGATACGAGGAGCCCTTAATATCTACGTTTCACTCTTTCTGTGACAAGGTTTTGAAAGAAGAAGGGTACAATATTGGGTTAGATGGAGGATACGCTTTGATGAGTGGGGCTCAGTCATATATTTTTCTAAGAAAGCATCTCTACGAACTTCCTCTCAACATGTTAAAACCAAGAGGTAATCCAACGAAGTTCTTAAATGATCTCCTCTCTCATTTTTCAAGGTTACAAGATGAAGATGTCTCTCCTCAAGAGTACTTAGAGTACGCAAGCTCTTTGTCCAAAGAAGAAAAGAAACAAGAAGAAGAGGGAGTAAAGGTTATGGAATTAGCAAATACATACAAAAAATACTCAGAGTTAAAGCTTGAAAATTCTAAGTTAGATTTTGGAGATTTAATAACACTAACAATTAAATTATTTCGAGAGAGGGAAAATATTCTTTCTAAATACAGGAGCAAATTTAAATATATTTTAGTAGATGAGTTTCAGGATACAAACTATACACAGAATGTTCTTGTAAATATATTAGTTTTAGGAAAGAGTAAGAAAAGAGGAGATGGACCTAAGTTGACCGTAGTCGGAGATGATGATCAGGCGATTTACAAATTTAGAGGAGCAGCAATTTCTAATATTTTGCAGTTTAAGGAAACATATCCTAAAGCAGAAGAAGTTGTTTTGATAGAGAACTATCGATCAAGGCAAGAGATATTAGATTCTGCATATACTCTCATTAAAAACAATGACCCCCATAGGTTGGAAGTAACAGAGGGGATTGATAAGAGGTTAGTTGCAAAGAGGCAATTTAAAAAAGAGAGTGAGCCAGTTACGCTAATAGTCGGGAACAACGATTTGGATGAGGCTGAAAAGGTAGCAGACCAGATTTTAAAGATAACAGGTTACGATGACTATGTGATAGAGGATTCGGAGGGTCAGATATTTGATGAGAAAGGGCAGTCTAGTTTTGTTAAGGAAAAGAAAGGGGATTACAAGTTCTCAGATATAGCTATATTTGTTAGGGCTAATGCTCATTCAGAAATGTTCATACAGGCATTAAGAAATAGGGGGATTCCGTACAAAATAGGAGGAGCTAGGGGTTTGTATTTTAGACCTGAGATTAGAAATCTTGTTGCATTCCTTAGGGTTCTTGTAGATTACTCAGACGAGATATCTATGTACAAAATACTCTCTATGTCGATATGGGGTTTAAGTGCTAGGGAATACATGGAGGTTGTGAAGGAAGCAAGGTTAAAGAAGATAACGCTTCTGGAGGAACTCGAAGAACTTTGGGGTGTTAAGTTAGGGGAAGAGGAAAATACAGAAAATTCTTTCAGAGAGGTAGATGAATCTAATTTGAAGGAGAAGTTTTCATTAAAGGCCGTTGCAGGGCTAGGATCCTTTCTTCTACTAATGGATTTATCTATAAAGAAGATTAAGGATGGTCGTGTTGTTTCAGATATTCTCTACGATTTCATTACACAGAGCTCTTACATGAATAGCTTCTTGGAAAAGGGAGAGATAGAGGGAGCATTTGCTGTTTCAAATATACATAGGTTTTTTGAATTGCTAAAGCAGTATGAAAAAG
>JAAZGF010000001.1 GCA_012511375.1 Candidatus Dojkabacteria bacterium
AGAAGATCCCAAAAACCAAAAGTCTTTAGGAAAGCTTGTCGGAATATACCCTGAGACAAAAGGACTTACTTCACTAATGATTAGAAACAAAGTTTCAGAACTAAAAGAAGATATTTACAAAATAGTAAAGGACCCCTTAGAGGAGATTGAGATAGGCTTGGTAGACCTTTCCACTGCCATAGAGAAAATACATTTTCCAGAGAGTAATGAAGATATAGAGATTGCAAAAGAGAGACTGTCTTTTGATGAGATGTTAAAAATAGGGTTTAAAATAGAGAAGCAGTTAAAAAAGAGAAAAACAGAGAAAAGTTTTCCTATGGAGGTTAAAACTAAAGATTTAAATGCATTCATAAAAACATTACCCTTTAAATTAACAAACCATCAAAACAAAGCGATTGAAGAAATACTTGAAGATACAAAGAAAGAGATTCCTATGAATCGACTACTCAATGGAGATGTTGGTAGTGGAAAAACAATAGTATCTGCTATAACAATTTTAAATACGATTAAAAACGGTTACTCCTCAATACTAATTGCACCTACCACTGTTCTAGCACAACAGCATTATGAAACCTTTAACAAGCTTTTTAAAGATATTGATATTGAATTATGTATATCAAAAAACAAGAAAATTAAAGAAGCAGAGAAAAAATTAATAATAGGAACTCATGCAATTCTTTTTGAGAAAGAACTTCCTAAAAATCTTAATCTTGTAATCATAGACGAACAACATCGATTTGGAGTAGAGCAAAGAGAGTATTTTAAGAAGAAAACCACAAACACACCACACTACCTTACTATGACCGCAACTCCTATTCCAAGAAGTCTTACAGAAATATTTTTTGGAGGATTGGATGTCTCTGAAATTCGAGAGAAGCCCACAAACAGAAAAGAAGTAAAAACTTTTTTCACTCCTTTTGAGAAAAGAGCTGAATGCTTTAAATGGACGAAAGAAAAAATAGAAGAGAGTAAGAAAGAGAACCAAGCTTTTATCATATACCCATTGATTGAGGAGTCTGAAAAGCTTAGTGCTAAGGCAGTTTTAACAGAATATGATTACTTAAAAGATGTGTTCAAAGGACTTAAAGTTGATTTCTTACATGGAAGATTGAAAGAGGAAGAGAAACTTAAACTTCTAAAAAATTTCAAAGAGAAAAAAATAAATATTTTAATATCCACAACCGTTATAGAAGTAGGAATAGATATACCAGACGCTACCATTATGATAATAGAAGATGCAGAGAGATTTGGATTAGCACAATTACATCAACTGAGAGGAAGAATAGGCAGGAGTAATAAAGACTCCTTCTGTTTCATAATACCTAATGGGAATATAGAGAGTGATTCTCTTGCAACTGAAAGATTAAAATATTTTGCAAAGCATTCATCTGGTTTTGAGGTTGCTCAATATGACTTACAAAAGAGAGGACCTGGAGAAGTATATGGACTTAAACAATCAGGAATACCTCAATTCAAGATTGCTTCCATATATGATTTAGATATGCTTAAGAAAGCAAAGAGTGTTGCAAAAAAGATTCTTAAAGAAGATAATAATTGCGAACATATATTAGCAAATCTCTTTAAATGAAAATACATATTGTTCTGGATAATATTAGATCTGTTTTTAATGTAGGAAGTATTTTTAGGTCTGCTGATGGAGCAGGGTATGTAGAGAAAATATATTTATGTGGTATTACCACACCTATAGATAATCCTAAATTAGAAAAGACTGCGTTAGGAGCAACAGAGATGATAAAGTCAGAACATTACGATACTACTCAAGAAGCTTTAGAAGAAATAGAAGATTTAGGAATACCAATATACTCTATAGAGATAGGAGAAAATGCTGAAAATTTTCAGAAAATAAAATACCCCAATGAGATCGCTATAATTTTTGGCCATGAAAAAAGAGGTATCTCTGAAGAAATTATTAACAAGTACTGTGATAAAGAAATAATGATTCCAATGAGGGGAATGAAAGAATCATTAAATGTTGCTAATTGTGCTACTGCTATTCTTTATGAAATAACAAGAAACGCTGATTAGATTCTGTTAAAATATATTATGAAACTACTTCAAAAACTTCTCTTTTTCTTACTCATAGGCCTAATTATTTTAGGAATACGATTTTACTTGAATGAGGAGTTTCCTACAAACAAAGATAATACTGAGGGAATAGAACAAAGTGCTAATTGGCTATACAGAAAGGCTATTGATATAGAGAATAAGGAAGGAATTAATCTGTACGAGTCAGAGACTATGATTACTATTAACACTGAAGAGTTGATTACTTCAAAAAAACTCTTAGAAAACTGTAATGATATTAGATTTTTGGATAGTGATAATATTACTTCTCTTGAATATTGGATAGAAGATGGATG
>JAAZGF010000071.1 GCA_012511375.1 Candidatus Dojkabacteria bacterium
CAGAATTGAGAATCTCTATTGCCTCTGAATAATCTCCAAATTCTGTATATGCTCTTCCCAAAAAATACATCCCTTCCAAATACTCAGTAATCTCTTCATTCAACGGCTCTAAAATCGTTATTGCTAAAAAAGGATACCCTTGATTAATATACACTCGAGAGAGTTTAGAAGCATTAAATTTTTTATCATCATCCAAATCATTTAAGATTTCCTTTATTTCTTCATAATATATACCAAAAGAAGAAGTAGGCTCTATCATTTTTATAAATTTCTTTGATTTTGATATGTCTTCCGTAGAGTATATGTAAGAAAGAATTAAATTTGCCTCTACTTGTTCTTCATGAGTAAACCCACTCCTTTGAAGATATTTTTTTGCTTCTGATATCTCTCCCTTCTTTAACATTACTTTCCCATACTTTAATTCCAATGCAGTATTCCTTACACCCAAAGTTAAACCATTCTCATACATCTCAGAGGCTTTCTGATATTGGCCCTGTTCGTAATATTTATCTCCTATCATTTTGTACAAAAGAGATCTGTCGTATGAGCCTAAAGCTGTAGCTGATTTTCTAACAACCTGCTCAGAATCTTCTACTCTATTTTTCAGAAGCAGAATTGAAATAATCCCTTCATAGGCATCGACTCTTCTGGGAATTATCTCGGAAGCTTCTTGAAACTTAGAAACCGACATAGAATACTGTTTAGCCTCTAAATACTTCTCTGCCTCTGTTATTCTAGATTCATATGCTAACAATTGTTCCTGTGTAACTCTCCTACTTAACAAGTATGCAGTAGAAAGAGATATTATTATCAAGAGTAATACAATCCAAGGGATATATTTTTTAATATTCTTTTTCATTATTTAAATATATGAAGATAGGGTACTTATGTCAACAATTCTCTGATTTGTGATAAAATAATTACCTATGAAAGGAAAACTGGCGATTTTAGTTTTGGTAGTAACATTAATAGCTGTCATATCTCTTGGGATGTATGCTAACAGAGCCCCCATTATTAGTAGTGATGATGCTCCTCTAGGTTTACCTGAAAAGATTTATCAAATTTATGGAATAAATTCCTATGAAGCAAATAACTGTAACTCTATTAAATTAATTTCCGTAAACTACGAAGGAGAAACACAAAAACATTTGTGCAGGTCATATTCTCCTGTAACTGCGCTTATAGATTTAGGATACTCTATCAGTAACAAAAATAAAATTACTTCTACCTCCCCCATAGACAACCTCTTACCCAATTCGTACATTTTAGTAGAGACATACACTACAACTATAGATGAGATATTAATAGAATTACCATATGAAAAGATTATGAAAGGAAATGTCTTGTGTAAAAAGCTAGCTACAAAAGAACAGGAACAAGAAGGAGTTTTAGGACTAATGACTCAAAGAATAAAGAGAGTATATAAAGGGGATAGGCTTATCGCAGAAGAAATCATAGAAGAGAGAATAGACAGAGAGCCCAGACCTGAAATCATCATAATTAAAGGACCAGAGGATTTGCCTGATTCCGTACCCCAAAGAGGCCCTGACTGCTCTTACTGGAACTCTTATATTAACAATATTAACGCTTCCACCGAGGAAAAGGAGTGGCTTAAATTCATAATGCGTTGTGAATCTGGTTGTAATGCAGAAAGTAACAAATCTTTTCATAAAGGATTATTCCAATGGGATCCATGTCTATGGTACACGCAATTTGCCAATGACAATATATTTGATGGAGAAGCTCAAATAAAAAGGACTTTACAGAAATTAAGAGAGGGAGCAAACCCAAATAGTATGTGGCCTGCATGCCACAGAAAATACAAAAATGAATTTGGAGAACTTAGCTGGCTTCAATAATCAATAATCAATGTCACTACTACTGTAATAGTCACATATATCTTGCGGAATCTCTCCTAAAAACCTAGAGGGTATCTGTGATGTGTATCCTTCTCTTGTCTGCCTTCTTTCTGCAAAAGTCATAAAAAGCTTCTGCCTTGCTCTTGTAATTCCTACATAACATAATCTTCTTTCTTCTTCCATATCGTCTTCTTCCATAAAAGATCTTGAGTGAGGAAGTAGTCCTTCCTCCATACCTACCATAAACACATAATCAAACTCTAACCCCTTAGAAGAATGAAGAGTCATAAGGTTAAGATAATTACCACTACCATCTTGGTTCTTCTCTTGTTCTTGCTCTATTAAATTTA
>JAAZGF010000114.1 GCA_012511375.1 Candidatus Dojkabacteria bacterium
ATGTTGGTTCCTTCAATAGAATATATCAGTCTGTGCTCATTGTTGATTCTTCTGCTCCAATAGCCGGACAATTCGTGTCTCAAGGGTTCTGGTTTACCGATGCCCGTATTGCCGTTACGTTCAATGTCTTTTATTAAATCGTTGATCCGTTTTAGAATTTGTCGATTTTCGTTTTGCCAGTACAGATATTCTTCCCAGGCCGTTTTCGTGAAAACCTTATTCATCAGAAAGCTCCGCATTAACAGTCTTTCCTGATTTTAATTCATCAATGGATCGCAGCAGCTTGTTGTAGTATTCAGGATCACTTCTAATGTAGAGGTTTTCCAAAAGATTATTGTATTCACTTTCAGAAATCAGCACTACATTGCCGCCGCTTTTTCTGGTAACAACTATGGTTTCCAGATCCTGATTGGCGACATCGCAGTATTTTTTTAAGTTTTCGCGCAGTGTAGAATAGTTAACAGCCAGCACTATTATATCACCTCCGTACAATATATTGTACAAACAAAGGTGCTATCGGTCAAGTGATGATCCTGGCTGGCTATCTGCTTAATACTCGATATCAGGATCCCACTTAAGGAAAACAACTAGGCTGCTGAACTAATTTGTTTAATTTAAAGCGTGGCCTGTGAAGGTTTCGGTCTGGTCATTCCATGTGATTGTAAAGGTGACCGTGTCATCCTTACGGGGAATTGAACCACTGCCCCCTGACGAACCCAGCCCCACTGTTCCGTCCGGCTGTATGGTCAATCCGCTTCCAGAACCCCCATGGGAACCCAGTTGATACTCATAGTAAACATCCCCCACCGATGCTATATCATCACCCAGGTACTGCAGAGTAGAAGTGGTCTGGTTCCAGCTTTCATATCGTAAAGTGGCCTCTTGGTCTTTATAAAAGTATTCATAGTATTTGACCGTGGTATTAGATGACCAATTGGTGCCGGTACCGGTATAGACAATTTCCTTGGCATCATTGAGTTTCTCGAAAACAGTTCTGGATACTTTACCGATCGGTTCCAAGTATTCAGCCGTCATATTTTCTTCCTCTATCGGTTCAAGCTCAACAATCAGCAGCAGGTTTTTGGCCGTATTGACGGGATTATAAAAGTAGAGCTCCCCCGCCTTTCCTTTCAGAATATCAGAAGCCGTTACGCGCTCTCCAATGGAATCATACTGATAAATATGCAGTTTAGCATTGGTGTCACCGATAAAATAAGTAACCGGTCGTACTGCGTTGATCATTTCCGCATCAGGGTCACTGGTTTTGGTCAAGTGAATATCTTGCTGTTCAAATATTTTTACTGCTTGCGAAACGGTTAGGTTTGGCTCACCATCTTTACCATTGCTCTGGTAAAACATATAAACCCCGGTCATAACCATAATCAAAAGCGCTGCCCCCAGAGCAAGTGCCTGTTTTTTCCTGTTCATCCTGCTCCTCCTTTACAACAGTGCGGACAATAATGCTCCCATATAGTGAGATTGTCATGTAATATAAAGGCAATAGTATTTTGGAGGTGATATAAATGAATGACAAATGGCAATCAAGTAATTGGTTGTCTGTTCTCTTATGTATAATAGCATTTATATTCTTGATCTTTACATGGACTTCACTTTTCAACGCAGCCTACAATTTGATAAGCCCGCAAAATAGTGGCTTTGACGTATCTACAAGAGTAGTAGGAGTTAGTTTTTCAATTATTTTCATTAGGTGGTTCATCGCTTCTGTAGCTATTTTAATTTTGGCCCTATTCTTATTTGGCTGGAAGAAGGGATATTCCTCCCCATCTTATTGGATAAACAGCATAGCGGCATCAATTATCATTCCGCATGTAGGACTGTGGATATATATAATGCGTGCTTTTAATTGATCCGGAATC
>JAAZGF010000072.1 GCA_012511375.1 Candidatus Dojkabacteria bacterium
CTATCATACTTGTGGCTTAGGTAGTGATGGGAATGCATATTGTTGGGGGCGTAATGATTATGGGCAATTAGGGACAGGGGATGATACAGCCAGTTACAATATTCCTAAGTTAATCGTAAAGGTAGGTGTTCCAGTTATAGCAGAACTTCCAGAACTATTAGTATCCCTCTCTTTTAATGGAAATATAACGAACAAGGTTGCTGAGGTTAAATTTGTTTCCAAGGATTCTACGGGCAATAAGGCACCTACCTTTGTTCAAGGTAAGGAAGGAGAAGCAGTCTTTTTTGATGGTAATAAAGACTCAAAATATAGAATCTCCTATGATGATGAAGATCCATTGTTATTTGCGGTAACATCTTTTACCATAATGGCATATGTTAAGAAAGATGAAGGTACTTGTAATTATGGTAGATGTACTATCTTTTCAAAAGGAAATTCAGACTGGCAAGGGTACAGTTTGTATTTAAATAATGCTAGAAAACTTACTCTTAGGTTAAATGATAAAAATGAGGGAGAGGTTAGTTCAGTTGAGGCTCTTGAAGATAACAAATGGTACCATGTTGCAAGTACATATAATGGAACAACAAGAGAGATCAAGTTATATATAGATGGAGTATTGTCAGGTACATCTGTTTACGAGGAAGATATTAATTACGGAGATGCATCTGCGATGGTAGGGAACGGTAATAGTTACCTAGATCTTCCATTTAGAGGGGCTATTGATGAGGTTAGGTTTTTTACAACTCCTCTGTCAGAGAAAGAGATTCGTACATACCTTCTCCCTTAATTAGAGCAGGGTGAAAATCTCTATTTTTCTTGCTATAATAATGAAGTTCACTTACTAGTACTGTGCACCCGTAGCTCAATTGGATAGAGCAACGCACTCCTAACGCGTAGGTTGTTGGTTCGATTCCGACCGGGTGCGTTTCTTTATGCCACCACGAGCTTAGTGCAACCATAAGGTTACATAAAGCAACTGTAAATTGGTGGTAGCAACTGCTAGTATAAGGGTAGAATTAGCTATTAAATTTTATATATATTCAAATGAGTTTTAGGAAGAACTTGGAATACCTTAGGAAGTCCAAAAAACTTTCTCAGGAGGAGTTAGCAAATAAATTGAATATTTCTAGGCAGTCGGTCTCAAAATGGGAATCAGGGGCAGCATATCCAGAAACAGAGAAAATTCTTGCAATTTGTAAAATTTTTGATTGTACTCTCGATGAATTAATGAATCAGAATATTCAAGAGGAGCACTTAGAGGAGAAGAGAACTTATACCTTCAATGATTTTCTAGAAAGTGTAACCGATATTGTTGATAGAAGTATAAGAATGATAACTTCTATGAATGGGAAGTCGTTGATTAGGTTTCTTTTTGAATTAGGGATTCTTTTCTTACTAATTTTGTTGCTTAAAGTTCCTTTTGACTACATCTATAGTAAAGGAGCAAACATTTTTCTACAAGGAAACCATGATGTGCTAAGGATTTTGTTAGCATTTTGGAGCCTTTTAATAGATATAGTTTATCTTGTAGTAGCAGCCATCTCTTTTGCCTATATATACAAGGTGAGATTTTTGGATATGTTTGATGATGGTGTGAAGGAAGATATATATAACAGGCAGAAGGTTGTAAAAAAGGAGTTTCCAGTAGAGGAAGGGAAGGAGATAAAGTCTAAGAGAGAGAAAGTACAGGTAAGACATGATTTCGGAGTTTTCTCTTTCTTTGGTAAAATAGCTCTTTTCTTTGTAAAATGTCTGATTGCTTTCTGTTCTCTTTTTGTAATATTTTTCTTCTTAGGTTCCGTTGCAGGTTTAGTTGTTGTAAGCTCATGGTTTCTTCAAGGTATCTTTTATTTTAGTATCCTCCTTCTTCTTCTTGCTTTAATTGTATTCTTAGGAATGCTGATTATTGTTTTGTATAACTTTATTTTTAACAGGAAAACAGCATGGAAAAAAGTCTTGATAGTGCTTTTAGGAACTATCATTAGTTTTGGTCTGAGTGCGGGTC
>JAAZGF010000073.1 GCA_012511375.1 Candidatus Dojkabacteria bacterium
AAGGGAAGACCCATTAATACTACTCCTAAGGCAAGTAGAAGAATCTCATCCTTATCATCTTCTAATTTATCTGTTAAAAGTCCTATTGGCATTTGGAAGGCGGCTCTTGTAAAGAAGTATATTCCTGTCCCTATACCCACAAAACTAACTGTGTCTTGTCCTAATCTTCCTGCTAGGTAGAGGCCTGCTAGATTTGCAATTATTATAAATGGGCCCCATGTAAATGTATCTGAGAGGGTTAAGTAAAGAATTACTCTATTAAAGTTTTTTAACATAAACATAATCGTACATTGTTGGAATATATATTTCAATATGGTAGATTAAATGAAGATGAAGATACTAGATTTCACATATTTTCAGATATTTTTAGGAGTTATTTCAGCCTTAGTTCTTTTCCTTTATGCTATTGATAATCTTAGTAACGAGCTTCAAAGTTTAGCCTCTGAGAAATTTAGAACAGTTCTTTCTAAAGTTGTTAAAAACAAATATGCAGGAGCTCTGGTGGGTATTGTAGCAACTGCTATTACGCAATCATCAACAGTAGTGATTGTTACTGTTATGACATTAGTAAATACGGGAGTAATATCATTTACAAATAGTTTAGGAGTAATGTTGGGGAGTCATATTGGAACAACTCTTACTGCACAACTAGCATTAGTAAATTCTGCAGCAATAGCATCGATATTGATAATAATTGGGTTTGTTTTGGAACTATTAGGTAAGAAATTTCGTTACGTAAGTAAACCAATCTTTTTTCTAGGTTTAATTCTTTTCTCTCTTCATCTTGTTTCTCTTAGTATAGAGCCTTTAAGAGAAAATCCAGAAATTATGCAACTGTTTTCTCATCTTTCAAATCCAATCCTTGCCTATTTTGCAAGTGCTATATTTACTATTATTGTTCAATCTAGTTCTGTTTCTACTGGGATGATTGTGATATTAGCTTCTGGAGGAATGGTTCCAATAGAGGTAGCAATTCCAATGATACTAGGTGCTAATATGGGAACTAGTTTTACAGCATTAATACTTTCACTTAAATTAAACCTGTATGCAAGAAGAGCTGGTATTGCAAACTTCCTAGTCAATTTCTTGGGTACCCTACTCTTTATGATATTTCTAAATCCTTTTACATCCTTGATGACATCTATTGCTACTGGAGCTGGACAGCAGGTTGCTCTCGCACACTTACTTTTTAATCTTTTTTCTGCTGTTATCTTTTTACTACTACTAAAACCATTTGAAAAATTAATTGTGAAAATAGTAAAGGGTCAGGAAGAGGAAATTTTGTTTGAAACAAAATATATTGATGGAGATCAGAGTAAAAATCTTCAAAGTAGGATAAAAGATATTAAAAAGGAGTTAGCATACTCTATAGAAAGTACTATAAAAATTTATCAGAAGGCTGTGTCAGCTTTCTACAATACAAATAAGCTTACGTTAATGGAGATTCATAAGCTTGAAACGCTGAATGATTTTTTGGACGATGAGATAACTAAAGCCATTATATCTCTCTCAAAGTTTAAGTTGTCAGAAAAGGATGCGCAAAGAACAGTTGCTTTGGTTAAAATTTCTAATACGATAGAACAACTAGGTGATTTAGGTAAGGATTTTTCTCAGATATTTGAAAGGGTTCATGATCTTGGAATAGAGGAGAAGGATGTTAATATTGAAAAGCTTGTAGATATTCATAATAGGTTAATGGAATTATTTAGAATAATAGAGAAAGCTATCCTAGGAGCTACTGAACAGGAGTTAATGGATATAAAGCTTAAAGAAGAGGAAATATACACTCTAATTAGAGAAGAGTTTGATATTCATGTAAATAAGTTGCAAAAAGATGATAGATACAATGGAGGTCCATTTGTAGATGCTATTTCCATTATAGAATTAAGTGTGTCTAAAGTAAGGGATATTAGGAAATTATTACTTAAGCAGGAAAGGGAGTATCCAAAGCACTAATTATTTCTTAATGATGTTAATTTCTAGTCCTAACTGAACATCGTATTTTTGTAGTACATCTTCTTGCATCTCTTTAATAAAATTGAGTATTTCTTCTCCTGTAGCTTCTCTGTTTGTAACAATACAAAGAGCGTGTCTATCAAATACTCCTACATTCCCTTCCCATTTCCCTTTCCATCCTAACTCATCTAAAAGTTTTCCAGCTGGTATTTTAACCATATTCTCTTCAAATGGGTAGCTAGGGAGACCTGGGATCTTTTTCTCAAGCTCATCATATTTCTCTTTTGTAATAATGGGGTTCTCAAAAATACATCCACAAGTACCGTACTCTTTTAGAGAGGGTAGTTTTTTCTCTCTCTGTTTAATGACAGCATCCATAATATTTTTAATACTGTATGGTTCTTTAGCGAATGTTTTTAACTCTTCCTTTAATCCCTCATATGTTTTCATTCCTTCTATATACTTGTGATATTTCCTGTCACTTTCTTCTCCCTTCTCATATCTTTTCAATCTAAATGTAGCTGCTACTATTACATACTCTTCTCTCCACTCGTTTTTAAAGAATGTATTTCTATATCTAAAGCCACACTCTTTAGGAGAAAACACTTGGTTTTTAAGAGTATTCCTGTTTAAAGCTTCTATTGATACTAATGTATTTACTACCTCTTGTCCGTATGCCCCGATATTTTGGGCGACTCCTGCTCCTACTGTTCCTGGGATCATAACTAGATTCTCTATTCCAGACCAGTTGTTTTTTACGGTATATCTAACAAACTTATCCCAAATTTCCCCACTATGTACCTTAATTTCTACATTTTGATTGTTTTCTTTTATAATTTCTTTTCCTTTGATATCTATCTTTAATGCTAGTCCATCCCAATCATCTACTAAGAGCGTATTACTCCCCTCTCCTAGAAGTAGAAGTTTTTCATCAGGATATGTCTGTAAGATTTCTTTTAATTGAGTAATACTTTTTACACTTGCAAAGTATTTTGCTTTTACATCTGTTTCAAAAGTATTGTATTTTTTAAGAGAGTAGTTTGTTTTGATATTAATATCTTAGCAGATATGTTAGATCTTTTGTATATATCATCTATCCAAGTAATTCTCCTATGGATTTTCTCCTGTTAATCCTGTAGATTACCTC